>NZ_JBVJNN010000005.1:0-160780 GCF_055583685.1 Streptomyces sp. NPDC104581 | reverse complement strand
TCCATCTCCCCCCCCCCCCCCCCCCCCCCCCCCCCGCCCCCCCCAACCCGTTGCGCCCCCCCCCCCCCCCCCCCCCCCCCCCCCCCCCCCCCCCGCGCCCGGCGGCGCGTCCTGCGGCGCCCTTACGGCGTCTTCTCCAAGGAGGGCGCATCGGGCCCGGCGCCCACCGCCCCGTCGGCCGCCGCGACCGCCACCGCGTCCTCCGGCTCCCGCCCGCGCGTCAACGGCCCCACGAGCAGCCCGTCCCCCGCGCGCTCCACCCGCACGGTGTCGCCGTCCACGACCTCGCCCGAGAGGATCTCCTTCGCCAGCCGGTCACCGATCGCCGTCTGGATCAGACGGCGCAGCGGGCGGGCCCCGTAAGCCGGGTCGTTGCCCTCGTCGGCGAGCCAGGCGAGCGCCTCCGGGGTGATGTCGAGCGTGAGCCGCCGGTCCGCCAGCCGCTTGGCGAGGCGGGCGATCTGGAGCTCGGCGATCCGGGCCAGCTCCTCCTTGGAGAGGGCCGAGAAGACCACGAGATCGTCCAGCCGGTTCAGGAACTCCGGCTTGAAGGAGCTCCGTACGGCTTCCAGCACCTGCTTCTTCTTCGTCTCCGCCGACGGGACCGGATCGACCAGGTACTGACTGCCGAGGTTCGACGTGAGGATCAGGATGGTGTTGCGGAAGTCCACGGTCCGGCCCTGGCCGTCGGTGAGCCGGCCGTCGTCGAGGACCTGGAGCAGGACGTCGAAGACCTCCGGGTGCGCCTTCTCGACCTCGTCCAGCAGCACCACGCTGTACGGCCTGCGGCGGACGGCCTCGGTGAGCTGGCCGCCCTCCTCGTAGCCGACGTAACCGGGCGGCGCGCCGACGAGCCGGGCGACGGAGTGCTTCTCGCCGTACTCGCTCATGTCGATGCGGACCATGGCCCGCTCGTCGTCGAAGAGGAAGTCGGCCAGCGCCTTGGCGAGTTCGGTCTTGCCGACGCCGGTCGGTCCCAGGAAGAGGAACGAGCCGGTGGGCCTGTCCGGGTCCGCGATGCCCGCGCGGGTGCGCCGTACGGCGTCCGACACCGCCTGGACCGCCTCAGTCTGGCCGATCAGCCGGTTCCCCAGCCCGGCCTCCATACGGAGGAGCTTGCGCGTCTCACCCTCCAGCAGCCGCCCGGCCGGGATGCCGGTCCACGAGCCGACGACGTCCGCGATGTCGTCCGGGCCGACCTCCTCCTTGACCATGGTGTCCGTGGCGGCCTCCTGCTCCGCCTCGGCCGCGGCCTCCAGCTCCCGCTCCACGGCCGGGATCTCGCCGTGCAGCAGCTTGGACGCGGTGCCGAGGTCGTTGTCGAGCTCCGCGCGCTCGGCCTGGCCCCGCAGCTCGTCCAGCTTCTCCTTCAGCTCACCGACCCGGTTCAGGCCCTGCCGCTCCTTCTGCCAGCGCGCGTCGAGCCCGCGCAGCTCCTCCTCGCGGTCGGCGAGGTCACGGCGCAGCTTCTCCAGACGCTGCTTGGACGCGGGGTCCGACTCGTTCTTGAGGGCCAGCTCCTCCATACGGAGACGGTCGACCGACCGCTGGAGTTCGTCGATCTCGACGGGCGAGGAGTCGATCTCCATACGGAGGCGGGACGCGGCCTCGTCGACGAGGTCGATGGCCTTGTCCGGCAGGAAACGCGACGTGATGTAGCGGTCGGAGAGCGCGGCGGCGGCCACCAGCGCGGCGTCCGCGATCCGCACCTTGTGGTGCGCCTCGTAGCGGCCCTTGAGTCCGCGCAGGATGGCGATGGTGTCCTCGACGTTCGGCTCGGCGATCAGCACCTGCTGGAAGCGCCGCTCCAGCGCCGCGTCCTTCTCGATGCGCTCCCGGTACTCGTCCAGGGTCGTCGCGCCGACCATGCGCAGCTCGCCGCGGGCCAGCATCGGCTTGAGCATGTTGCCCGCGTCCATGGCGGAGTCGCCGCCGGCGCCCGCGCCCACGACGGTGTGCAGCTCGTCGATGAACGTGATGATCTGCCCGTCGCTCTCCTTGATCTCGGACAGGACGGTCTTCAGCCGCTCCTCGAACTCACCGCGGTACTTGGCGCCCGCGACCATCGCGCCGAGGTCGAGGGAGACGACCTTCTTGTCCTTCAGGGACTCCGGCACGTCACCCTTGACGATGCGCTGCGCGAGCCCTTCCACCACGGCCGTCTTGCCGACGCCGGGCTCACCGATCAGTACGGGGTTGTTCTTCGTACGGCGCGACAGCACCTGCACCACGCGGCGGATCTCCTGGTCCCGGCCGATGACCGGGTCGAGCCTGCCGAGCCGCGCCGCGGCCGTGAAATCGGTGCCGAACTTCTCCAGGGCCTTGTACTGGCCCTCCGGGTCGGGTGTGGTCACCCGGCGTCCTCCCCTTGCCTTCTCGAACGCTTCCAGCAGCTTCTTCGCACCGGCCCCCTGCCGGTCCAGTACGTCCCCGGCCTTGCCGCCCTCCGCCGCGATCGCGATCAGCAGGTGCTCGGTCGAGACGTAGTCGTCGCCCAGCTTCCCCGCCCGCTTGCCGGCGTCGCCGACGACCGCGAGCAGCCTGCGGTCGGGCTGCGGCGGCGCGACCGTGGAGCCCCGCACGCTGGGCAGCTCGGCCAGCAGCCGGTCCGCCCCGGACCGTACCTCCGCCTGGTCGGCGTCGACGGCGACCAGCAGATCGGTGACGTTCTCGTTGTCCTCGCCGGCCAGCAGCGCGAGCAGCAGGTGCGCGGGGGTCAGATCGGCATGGCCGGCCGACACCGCGCGCTCGGTGGCGGCGTTGAACGCGTCCTTGCTCTTGTTCGTCAGCTCGGCGTCCACGTGCGGTCTCTCCTCCTCGACTCGGGCCGTCCCGCAACCCCTGGGACCTGACCCACCCAACGTACGCAAAGTTGAGTCTATTCCACTCAAGGCGCGCACGGAACGCCCGGCGGCGGATCGCCGCCCCGGCCCAACTCCCGCCGACCCGCGTCCCCGAGGCCGTTACGCGCCTATTCTTCCGGCATGGCCCAAGACGTACGTGCTCCCGACCCCGGATATCTCGCCTTCTGGGAAGAGCGCCATCTGTGCACCCTCACCACACTCCGGCCCGACGGCACACCGCATGTGGTGCCGGTGGGGGTGACGTACGAACCGGAGGCCGCGCTGGCACGTGTCATCACCAACAAGAACTCGGCCAAGGTGACCAACGTCCTGGCGGCGGGCCCCGACGGGGGGCGGGTCGCGGTCTGCCAGGTCCAGGGAAGGCGCTGGGCGACGCTTGAGGGCCTCGCGACGGTGCGCGTGGAGGTCGATCGGGTCGCGGACGCCGTAGGCCGTTACGCGGCCCGCTACGAACGCACGCCGGCGCCCAACCCGGACCGCGTCGTCATCGAGATCGCCGTCGACCGCGCACTGGGCAGAGGATGACGCGCGCCCCGCGGAGGCCGCCACCACGCGGCACGCGGCGCACCGGCCCCGCACGCGGACAGCACAGCGGCGCCATCGCGTTTCAGGTCCACGATGGCGCCGCTGTGTGGGGGAAGCGCCCGAGCGATCTACTACGACGGGGGAATCGCTCAGGCACTGCGGGGGGTGGCGGAAATGGTCTGTGGTTCGACCAGCTGGTGGTCACGCTGGTCAAGATTGACGAAAATCATGTCGTACCGAATCGCGCAGCGGACGGGCTGCGGCGCCCCCCGGGGCTTCCTCAGACACCGGTAGGCACGGACGTCCTCGTCCTCCTCGCGGACGACGACCACGGGCTCTCCGAACAGGGTGACCATCAGCGAGTCACCACGGTGTGGGATCGCCGTGACGAGATCGATGAAGTGCCATCCGGACCGGTAGGCCGAGGCCATCTCTCGCCGAAAGACCCTGTCGTCCGGCGGGACAGTCATGCGCCCAAGTCCGCCGGTGCGCTGTCCCAGGAGGGATCACTCGGCAGGGCCTGGACGGCGGACACAGACACACTGTCCGCCGAGGGGGTGCCACCCGCGACGAGCGAGCCCGTCACGGCCACCGCAAAAGCAAGTACGCAAAACGCGCGAGCCATCCTCTTCATGGACGATCTCCACCCCATTCTGATCACTATCCTCCCCCCGCGACTAAGACGATGGCCCACGCAGAACGCTTCCACCAGCGAGCGCAGGCATCATGTTCCTGTAATTCAGGACCCTGAGGGGGTGTCAAATGCAGTCAAGTCAGGGAATTGACGGACATAGGCATGGGCCTGGCGAACTATGCGAAGCCGGCAAAAATCTCTACGCGGCGGCTCTGCGCTCCGGCCGGCTGGCCCGGGAGGAGGCGGAGAGCGCGCCCTGCCTGCTCGCCCTCGCGCTACTGCGCCCGGACCCGGACGATCCCCAGTGGCTCAGGCCGGTGTCCCCGTCGATCGCGCTCAATCAGCTCACGCATCCCCTGGAACGGGAGATCCAGGAGCGGCGGCAGCTCGCCATGTCGCTGGCGGAGACCTTCGAACCGTTCATGACGCTCACCGCCATGGACCCCTCGGCCACGCACGCCATCACCGTGCTCGAAGGGCTGAGCCTCATCAACTCCACCCTGGACCGCGTCACCGCGGAGTGCACCGAGGAACTGCTCACGGTCCAGCCCGGCAGCGGACGGAAGCCGGGCTCCCAGGAGGAGGCGCTGCGCCGGGTCCGCCCGCTGCTCGACAACGGCGTGAAGATGCGGACCCTGTACCAGCACACGGCCCGGCACCATCCCGCGACGCTGGCCTACGTGGAACTGGTCGCCCCGGACGGAGTGGAGGTGCGGACGCTCGAAGAGATCATCGAGCGCCTCATCATCGTCGACCGCAAAGTGGCCTTCGTACCCGCCCGCAGCGATCGGCGGATCGCCCTGGAGCTGCGCCACGAAGGGCTCGTCCAGTACCTCGTCGGCGTCTTCGAGCAGTTCTGGCTCCACGGCACGCCCTGGGACGAGCAGTTGTCTTACGCGCCGGAGATCGACGGCATCACCAGCACGCAGCGCTCCATCGCGAAGCTCCTCATCGACGGCCACGTGGACGAGGCGATCGCGCGCCGCCTGGGCATGAACGTCCGCACCTGCCGGGCGCACATCGCCAAGCTGAGCGGCACCCTCGGCAGCGGCAGCCGGGCCCAACTCGGTTATCTCATCGCGCAGTCGGGCATTCTGGACCATGATCACTGATCCTTCCGAAGACGCCACGCCTCGCGCGAACCGCTTGGAAGAGGGGGACGGAGACCGTGACCGCGCCCGGGTGCGACGCGGCCACGGCCGGGATCGACCGGGGGAGTCGGCCACTCCCGACCTGAGGCAACACTCCACCCCCGACTAGGATTTGACCACCTCATCTTGCTGCATTGCACAGAACGGGGGGTGCCCAAATGGGCGGAACCGTAGACAAGCAGACGCATCCACACGGTGACCGTGAGCTGTGCGAGCCGGCGCTCCGCCTCTACACCGAGGCCCTGCGCCAAGGACGGATCGAGCGCACCGCGCTCACACCGGCGCCCTGTCTCACCGACATGGCCCTGCTGTACCCCGATCCCCAGGACGACGCCTGGATGTGCCCCGTGCTGCCCACAGCGGCCCTGGCGCACCTCCTCCGGCCCATCACGCGGGAGATCGACGAGCGCGTACGGCTCACCGCGTCCCTGGTCGACTCGCTCGCGCCGCTGAGCGCCGTCGTCGCCGAGGACCCGGGCCTCTCCATCACCGTGCTCGACGGGCACGAGCTGATCGACGCGAAGGTCGGCGAGGCCGCCCGCGCGGCGACGGTGGAGATCCTCACGGTCCAGCCGGGCTTCAGCCGGGAGCGCGACCTCATGAGGGCGGGGCTCGCCCGCTCCCTCGCCGCCATCGAACGGGGCGCCCGGTTAAGACACCTGTACCAGCACCCGGCGCGCTACAGCCCGCACATCAAGGAGTACCTGGGGCAGGTGCCGGCCGACCGGCTGGAGGTGCGCACGGTCGAGCAGACCGTCGAACGGCTGATCATCGTCGACCGCGCGGTGGCCTTCATCCCCGCCAGCGCCAACCGCCACACGGCCCTGGAGATCCGGCACCCGGCCCTGATCACCTATCTCGTCCAGGTCTACGAGGTCCTGTGGGCGCACGCCACGCCGATGACCGAACGGCCCCCCACCGTCTCCCCCGACGTGCCGGTGACGTCCGTGCAGAGCAGCATCGCCCGTCTCCTCGCCGAAGGCACCAGCGACGAGATGGTCGCGCGCAAGATGGGCATCAGCGTCCGCACCTGCCGCTCCCACATCGCCAAGCTCATGCAGGCCCTCGGCGCCTCGAGCCGCACCCATCTCGGCGCCCTGCTGGTCCAGTCGGGCCTGGCGGGAAGCCGGACGCCCCCCGGATCTCTCCAGGGGGCGACGGGACTCGCGGGCTCGCGTCCCGGCCGGGGCGTGCTGTGAAGGCAGCGCCGTGAGCCGCCCGGGGCACCGCGTCCTAGTCCGACGACAGCTTCGGCTTGGGCCGCCACACCACCAGCGCGCTCGTCTGCTGCACGTCCTGGTACGGCACCAGGTCCCGGCGGTACGACGCGTGCACCTGGGCCTCGCGCTGGCGCATCGCCGCCGCCGCGCCGTCCACCGCCGCGCCGAGTTCCGCCACGCGCGCCTGGAGCGCCGCGACCTGGTTCTCCAGCTCGATGATCCGCTTGATGCCGGCCAGGTTGATGCCCTCGTCCTGCGACAACTGCTGGACCTGCCGGAGCAGTTCGATGTCCCGCGCCGAGTAGCGCCGGCCGCGGCCCGCCGTACGGTCCGGTGAGACCAGGCCCAGCCGGTCGTACTGGCGCAGTGTCTGCGGGTGCAGCCCGGAGAGCTGGGCCGCCACCGAGATGACGTAGACGGGCGATTCTTCGGTCAGTTCGTAGGCTCGGTTGAACGATGAGTGCGGTCGACGCCGCCCGACCCCGTCCATTGGAGTCACGCTCCCTTCGCTGCCTGGAACAGCTCGTCCCGCGGGTTCTCCCCCGCGGTCGCCTTCCGGTAGGTCTCCAGCGCGTCACGGGCCTCGGCGCCGAGATCCTTGGGGACGACCACCTCGACCGTGACCAGGAGGTCGCCACGGCTGCCGTCCTTGCGTACGGCACCCTTCCCCCGGGCGCGCATCGTACGGCCGTTGGGCGTGCCCGCGGGGAGTTTCAGGGTGACCGCGGGACCGCCCAGCGTCGGGACCCTGACCTCGCCGCCGAGCGCCGCCTCCACGAAGGTGACGGGCACGGTGACGGTGAGGTTGTCGTCCTTACGGCCGAAGACCGGGTGCGAGCCGACATGGACGACCACGTACAGGTCGCCCGCCGGACCGCCGCGCTCGCCGGGAGCGCCCTTGCCGCGCAGCCGGATCCGCTGGCCGTCGCTGACGCCCGCCGGGATCCGGACCTGCATGGTCCGCGAGGACTTGGCGCGGCCACTGCCCTTGCAGACGTCGCACGGGTCCTGGGCGATCAGCCCACGGCCCTTGCAGTCCACGCACGGGTCGGTCAGCGAGAAGCCGCCGCCCGTGCCGCGCGACACCTGTCCGGTGCCGACGCAGGTCGGGCAGACCCGCGGCGAGCCGTTCTTGTCACCGGTGCCCGAACACGCCTTGCAGGGCGCCTGGCTGGACATCCGCAGCGGGACCGTGGCCCCGTCGACCGCCTCGGTGAAGCTGAGCGTCACCTCGGACTCGATGTCCTGGCCGCGGCGCGGCTGCGTACGCGTGCCCGTACCGGCACCGCCCCGGTTGAAGAGGCCGCCGAACACGTCCCCGAGCCCGCCGCCGAAGCCGCCGGCGCCGCCCTGGCCCTGGGGTCCCTGCCCGCCCTGGGGGCCGCCTCCGAAGAGGTCGCCCAGGTCGAAGTTGAAGGACCCGCCGCCGCCACCGGCTCCGGGGCCGGCCCGGAAGCCGCCACCGTTGCCGAAGAGCGAGCGCGCCTCGTCGTACTCCTTGCGCCGCTTGGGGTCGCCGAGCACGTCGTTGGCCTCGGAGATCTGCTTGAAGCGCTCCTCCGCTTTGGCGTCACCCTTGTTGGCGTCCGGGTGGAACTCGCGGGCGAGCTTCCGGTACGCCTTCTTGATCTCGGCCTCGGTGGCGTCCTTGGGGACGCCGAGAACCTTGTAGTAGTCCTTCTCCACGAAGTCCTTGGTACTCATTCCCGACGTCCCTCCTCACTGCCCGTCATGCGTACTGCCCATCCGTACCGCCGTGCGCACGTCCCGTACCGCCGGGCCGTGCGTCAGCCCTCGTCCGGGCCACCGCTCTCCTCGTCCGTGTCCGGCTCGTCGGCGTTCGACGCCTTCTCCCCGGGCTGGACCCCCGGCTGGGGCTCCGCCACGGCGACGCGCGCGGGCCTGATGGTCCGCTCGCCGAACCGGTACCCAGGCTGGAGGATCGCGACGCACGTGTCCTCGGTGACATCCGGCGCGTAGCTGTGCATGAGGGCCTCGTGGATCGTCGGGTCGAAGGGCTCGCCCTCCTTGCCGAACTGCTGGAGGCCCATCTTCGCGGCCACCGTCTCCAGCGATTCCGCCACCGACTTGAACCCGCCCACCAGCTCCTCGTGCTCCCGCGCGCGCCCGATGTCGTCGAGCACGGGCAGCAGCTCGGTGAGAAGGCTCGCGACAGCGATCTCCTTGACCGTGACCCGGTCACGCTCGACCCGGCGGCGGTAGTTCTGGTACTCGGCCTGGAGCCGCTGGAGGTCTGCCGTGCGCTCACCGAGCGCCGTACGGACCTGGTCCAGCTGAGCGATCAGCGCCGCCTGCGTTGCGTCCTGCTTTACGTCCCCTGCCGGAGGGCCCGCCGGGCCGGACTCCTTGGCGGAGTCCGGCTCGGCGGCCTTCGGCGCGGCGTCTTCGGGGGTGGCGCCTGAAGGGACGTCGGGCTCCTCTTCGAAGCCCGGAGTCTCCTCCGTCACGCGGCACCGTCCTTCTTGGGCTTCTCGTCGTCGACGATCTCGGCGTCCACGACGTCGTCCGCGGCGCTGTTGCCACCGGCGGGACCGGCCTGCTCCGCGCCCGGGGCGTCGGTGGCGCCTTCGGCCTGGGCGTTGGCGTACATGGCCTGGCCGAGCTTCTGCGAGACGGCGGCGACCTTCTCCGTGGCCGTACGGATCTCGGCCGTGTCCTCACCCTTGAGCTTCTCCTTCAGCTCACCGATGGAGGTCTCGACCTCTTCCTTCACGTCACCGGGGACCTTGTCCTCGTTGTCCTTGAGGAACTTCTCGGTCTGGTAGACGAGCTGTTCGGCCTGGTTGCGGGTCTCGGCGGCCTCGCGGCGGCGGTGGTCCTCGTCCGCGTACTGCTCGGCCTCTTCACGCATCCGGTTGACCTCGTCCTTCGGCAGCGAGGAGCCACCGGTGACGGTCATCTTCTGCTCCTTGCCGGTGCCGAGGTCCTTCGCGGCCACGTGCATGATGCCGTTGGCGTCGATGTCGAAGGCGACCTCGATCTGCGGCACACCGCGCGGGGCGGGCGGCAGTCCGGTCAGCTCGAACATGCCGAGCTTCTTGTTGTAGGCCGCGATCTCGCGCTCGCCCTGGTAGACCTGGATCTGCACCGACGGCTGGTTGTCCTCGGCCGTGGTGAAGATCTCGGAGCGCTTCGTCGGGATCGTGGTGTTGCGCTCGATGAGCTTGGTCATGATGCCGCCCTTGGTCTCGATGCCAAGAGACAGCGGGGTGACGTCGAGCAGCAGGACGTCCTTGACCTCGCCCTTGAGGACACCGGCCTGGAGCGCGGCACCGATGGCCACGACCTCGTCCGGGTTGACGCCCTTGTTGGCGTCACGGCCGCCGGTGAGCTCCTTGACGATCTCGGCGACGGCGGGCATACGCGTGGAGCCACCGACCAGGACCACGTGGTCGATCTCGGACAGCGCGATGCCGGCGTCCTTGATCACGTTGTGGAACGGGGTCTTGCAGCGCTCCAGCAGATCGGCCGTCAGCTGCTGGAACTGAGAGCGCGTGAGCTTCTCGTCCAGGTGCAGCGGGCCCTCGGCGGAGGCCGTGATGTACGGCAGGTTGATCGTGGTCTCGGTGGACGACGACAGCTCGATCTTCGCCTTCTCCGCGGCCTCGCGGAGACGCTGGAGAGCCATCTTGTCCTTGGCCAGGTCCACGCCGTGACCGTTGGCGAACTGCTTCACCAGGTAGTCGACGACACGCTGGTCCCAGTCGTCACCACCGAGGTGGTTGTCACCGTTGGTGGCCTTCACCTCGACGACGCCGTCACCGATCTCCAGGAGCGACACGTCGAAGGTGCCGCCGCCGAGGTCGAAGACGAGGATCGTCTGGTCGTCCTTGTCGAGCCCGTACGCCAGCGCGGCGGCCGTCGGCTCGTTGACGATGCGCAGGACGTTGAGGCCCGCGATCTCGCCGGCCTCCTTCGTGGCCTGGCGCTCGGAGTCGTTGAAGTACGCCGGGACGGTGATGACCGCGTCCACGACCTTCTCACCGAGGTAGGACTCCGCGTCGCGCTTCAGCTTCTGAAGGACGAACGCGGACATCTGCTGCGGGTTGAAGTCCTTGCCGTCGAGGTTGATCTTCCAGTCGGTGCCCATGTGGCGCTTGACCGACCGGATGGTCCTGTCGACGTTCGTGACTGCCTGGCGCTTGGCGACCTCTCCGACGAGCACCTCGCCGTTCTTGGCGAAGGCGACGACGGACGGCGTGGTCCTGGCGCCTTCGGCGTTGGTGATGACGGTGGGCTCGCCGCCTTCGAGAACGCTGACGACGGAGTTAGTCGTGCCCAGGTCGATGCCGACCGCACGTGCCATTTCGATTCCTCCAGCTGACTTGAGTGGAACAGGCTCAAGGATGCACGACCGATCCCCGGCCGTCAACAGAGCTGAGTCGACCCGACTCAACTATCGTGCGGCCCGATTTCCGGGAGCCCTCCCGCGACCGCGCGGTTCCCGCAGGTCCGCGCGCCTTCGGAACTTCCCTCCCGCACTGCGGCACGATCGGTCGCCAAGCGACCGCAAAAGGCGCGATGTCGCATACAACGGTCAGGGAGGCCCCATGGTTCCGGACCTGGATCTGGACCCCAAACGCCTGCTGGACCTGACGCTCGGCTCACTCCTGCTCGTGCTGACCGCGCCCCTGCTGGCCGCCGCCGCCCTCACCCTCACGTTCTCCGCACGGCACCCCGGCGCCGCCTTCACCCACGAGCGCCTCGTCGGCCTGGAGGGGCGCGTCTTCACCGCCCGCTCCCTCGCCACCCGCCGGCACCGGCTGGACCTGCTGTCGCGCCTGCCCCATGTCGTGAGCGGCGACATGTCCCTCGTCGGCCCCGCGCCGCTCCCGCCCGGCGACCCCAGGGCCGCGGCGCCCTGGCGACGCCTCGTACGGCCGGGTCTCACCGGCCTGGCACAGGTGCGCCGCCGCTCCCCCATGCCGTGGGACGAACCCGCGCTGCTCGACCAGCACTACGTGGAACAGCACTGGATCGGACTCGACCTGCTGATCCTCCTCAGGACGCCGGCCGCGGCACTCACCGGGCACGGCGGGGACGCCGCCGTACCGCGCATCCCCGCCCAGGGTCACCTCAGCGACACAGATCACCGCCCGCGCGGCTACAGTGCGGCGGGATAACTGGGTACCCTCAGCACGAACCGATTAAGTTACCGCTTAGTAGAAGCGCTGAGCAGGACCGCTCGGCGGCACCCCCGACGTGGTGCCGCTCGCCCCCACCCTCGCAGGCCCGAGGAGCCCCCAATGCAACTCGCCGCGATCATCGTGTCGCTGGTGCTGACCGTGGTCGGCGTCGCGCTCATCTCCCGAGCCGTCGCCGAGATCTACCGGTTCGTGAAGCTCGGTTCGCCCGTACCGGCCGGCAGCCGCACCGACGATCCCAGAGCGCGCACCGTCACCCTGGCCAAGGAGTTCATCGGCCACACGCGGATGAACCGCTGGGGCGTCGTGGGCTTCGCGCACTGGTTCGTCGCGATCGGCTTCCTGACGCTCGGGCTGACGATCGTCAACGCCTACGGCCAGCTGTTCCAGGCCGACTGGATCATCCCGTACATCGGCACCTTCCTGCCGTACGAGATCTACGTCGAGTTCATCGCCCTCGCGACCACCCTCGGCATCCTCGTACTGATGGCGATCCGGCTGCTCAACCTGCCCTCACGGGCCGGCCGCAAGTCGCGCTTCGCCGGCTCCACCGCCTGGCAGGCGTACTTCGTCGAGTACGTGATCCTCACCATCGGCGCCGCGATCCTGATCCTGCGCGGTCTCGAAGGCGCCCTGCACCACGTCGACGGCTACGAACCGGCGTACTGGGTCTCGTACCCCCTGGTCATGGCGTTCGACGGGCTCAGCCTCGGCACGCTCCAGAACCTGGTCTACCTGACCGCCATGATCAAGCTCGGCGTGACGATGATCTGGGCCATCACCCTCGGCCTCAACACCACGATGGGCGTCGCCTGGCACCGCTTCCTGGCCTTCCCGAACATCTGGTTCAAGCGCGAGGCCGACGGCGGTACGGCGCTCGGGGCGCTGCGGCCGATGGTGTCGAACGGCAAGGAGATCGACTTCGAGGACCCGGGCGACGACGACGTCTTCGGTGTCTCGCAGGTCGAGCAGTTCTCCTGGAAGGGCATCCTCGACTTCTCCACCTGCACCGAGTGTGGTCGCTGCCAGTCGCAGTGCCCCGCCTGGAACACCGGCAAGCCGCTGTCGCCGAAGCTCCTGATCATGTCCCTGCGCGACCACGCGCACGCCAAGGCGCCGTATCTGCTCGCCGGCGGCGGCAAGACCATGGAGGGCGAGGAGAAGGCCACGGCGGAGGCGCTGAAGGACGTGCCCGCCGCCGCCCTCGCGGAGGCCGAGCGCCCGCTGATCGGGACGCTCGACGGCGGCTTCGCCGCGGGCGGCGTCATCGACCCGGACGTCCTGTGGTCCTGTACCACGTGCGGCGCCTGCGTCGAACAGTGCCCGGTCGACATCGAGCACATCGACCACATCGTCGACATGCGCCGCTACCAGGTGATGATCGAGAGCTCGTTCCCCTCCGAGGCCGGGACGATGCTCAAGAACCTGGAGAAGAAGGGCAACCCCTGGGGCCTCCAGAAGAAGCAGCGTCTGGAGTGGACCAAGGAGGTCGACTTCGAGGTGCCGGTCGTCGGCCGGGACGTCGAGGACCTCTCGGAGGTCGACTACCTGTACTGGGTGGGCTGCGCGGGCGCCCTGGAGGACCGCGCCAAGAAGACCACCAAGGCCTTCGCCGAACTGCTCCACATCGCCGGCGTGAAGTTCGCGATCATGGGCGGCGACGAGAAGTGCACGGGCGACTCGGCCCGCCGCCTGGGCAACGAGCCGCTGTTCCAGCAGCTCGGCCAGGAGAACGTGGCGATGCTGAACATGGCGTACGGCGAGTCCCTCGACGAGGACGGCGGGGTCGACGAGTCGACGCGCAAGCCGAAGTCGGCCAAGAGGATCGTCGCGACCTGTCCGCACTGCTTCAACACCCTCGCGAACGAGTACCCGCAGCTCGGCGGCGAGTACGAGGTCATCCACCACACCCAGCTCCTCCAGCACCTCGTGGACGAGGAGAAGCTGATCCCGGTGACCCCCGTCGAGGGCCTCATCACCTACCACGACCCCTGCTACCTGGGCCGGCACAACAAGGTCTACACACCGCCGCGCGAGATCATCGCGAAGGTGCCCGGCCTCCGTAACGAGGAGATGCACCGCCACAAGGAGCGCGGCTTCTGCTGCGGCGCGGGCGGCGCGCGGATGTGGATGGAGGAGCGGATCGGCAAGCGCATCAACGACGAGCGTGTGGACGAGGCGCTCTCGCTGAATCCGGACATCGTGTCGACGGCGTGCCCGTTCTGCCTCGTGATGCTGACCGACTCGGTCAACGGCAAGAAGAACGACGGCAAGGCGAAGGAGTCGCTCCAGGTCGTGGACGTGGCGCAGCTGCTGCTGGACTCCGTACGGGCGCCGTCGGGCCCGGAGGACACTCCGGAGCCCGCGGAGGAACCGGAGCCGGAGCCCGCGACGTAACGCCCTCTTCAGGAGGAGCGCGGCCGGACCTGCCTCGGGGGCGGGTCCGGCCTCTTCTGTGGGCGGACGTCCCTTCCGTAGGAGGCCGTCGTCCGCGCGATCCCCCCGGGCGACCTCCTCACGCGCTCCCCCCCGCGTGTTCGCGATCGGTCTGCGATCGCGACTGGTCCGTTTCCCTACCGCGACGCGCGAACTGGAGCATCATGTGGCAGCGAACGTCCTGCGGCGAGACGGATGGGGGGTGGGGTCGTGCGCATACGCACCGGCGCCACGAGAGCGGTGCTGACCGGCGCCGGCGTCTGTACGGCGCTGGCCCTGCTGCTGACCGGTTGCGGAGGCTCCGCCGACAGTGACGGCGACGGCGGCCCGGGGAACGGCTCCAGGTCCAAGAACGGCGACACCACGCCCCTCGCCGGCGGCGCCTCCGTACCGAAGCGCCCCGTCCCGCGCGGCGACGGCAGCGACGTCCCCGCCGACTTCAACGGCGACGGCCTCCGCGACCTCGTACTGAACGACCTGGTCAGAGCGCCCGACGCGATCCAGGGTGACGACGCCGGCATCGGCATCGTGTACGGCACCGACTCACCGCGCGGTCTCGACCCCGCCGTACGCCAGACACTGAGCCCCACCGCCAACGGCGCCCCCACCGACGGCGTCCTGCCGGCCGCCTTCGACGCCGCGGCCACCTGCGACCTGGACAGCGACGGCTACGCCGACCTGGTCGTGAGCACCGACCCCCCGTACGACGGCCTCGGCCGCCCGCCCGTCCCGCTCCAGCTCCTCTTCGGCGGCCCGGAAGGCATCATCGGCAAGGCGGTCGTACTCAAGATCCCCGCCAAGGCGCGCTACGGCGACGACTGGCCCGACCACCCGGTGTGCGGCGACTTCGACGGCGACGGCGAGCCGGACCTCGCCGTCTCCGCGAGCGCGGGGCAGGTCAGCTATCTGCGGGGCCCGTTCAGCCGCGCGGGCGCTCCCGAGGCGGCGACGGCCCCCGTCCCCGGCGGCGGCCCGGTCCTCTACGCCCCCACGGGCAGGGCGGACACCGACGGGGACGGCTACGACGACCTCGTCCACGCCACCCGCACCCACGAGCCCGGCAGGGCCGGGAAGGGCAAGCTGCTGCTCGGCGGACCGCAGGGCCCCGGTGAGGCGGGCGGCACGTACACCTTCGAGGCCGTCGAGCTCCCGCCCGCACCCAGACTGCCGGGCGCGGAGGGCGAGCCCACCACCGACCTCCTGGACTCCGGGGACTTCACCGGTGACAAACGCACCGACCTGGTGACCCGCACGCACCAGGGCGAGGAGAAGGACCTGATCGCGCTGTACCCCGCCGGGAAGGGCGGGAAGGGCGGGGAGGCCGGCCGGCACCCGGCGATCAGTTTCAGCACGTCGATCTTCCTCAAGTAGGGTCGACCGGGCCCCCCTTCGCAGGTACGGCGAGCCCCCCGGGGTTCCCTTAGGGGATGTCACAGCTCGGCCGCAAAGGCCCGCCGGTTCCGGCCGCTCCGGCCCGGCGCCCGTGCGAAGCGGGTACGTTCGGTGACGTGGCTGGATTCAGGATCGGACGCGGCCGGGACAACCGCACACGCCAACAACAACCGCAGCAGCAGCCGTACGGACGGCAGGCGGCGCCCCCTCCTCAGTACGGAGGCGGACAGCCGGCACCCCCGTACGGCAGACAGCAGCACCCTCCGCAGCAGCAGTGGCCCCAGGCGGGCGCCGGACATCACGGCCCCCCGCAGGGCGGTTACGGCTACCCCGGACCGGGTGGACACGGCGGTCAGGGGGGAGGACACGGCGAACCCGAGTACTTCGGCGACCCGCACAACCAGCACCACGGCGGCGCCCACGACCCGTACGCGAACAACCCGGGGCACACACAGCAGTTCAGCGTGGACGAGAACGGCTACGGCGACGGCGCGACCTACCACGCGGGCTCGGCGCCCGCGCCGTCCGGCCCGCGACTGCACTGGAAGCAGCTGCTGAGCGGCATCGTGCTGCGCCCGAACGCGACGTTCTGGCAGATGCGCGACTACCCGGTCTGGGGCCCGGCACTGGTCGTGACGTTCCTCTACGGGCTGCTGGCGATCTTCGGATTCGACGGCGCCCGCGAGGAGGCGATCAACGCCACCCTCTCGACGGCCATCCCGTACGTCCTCACGACCGCCGTGGCCTTCGTGGTCGGCGGCCTCATCCTGGGCGCGGTGACCCACACGCTGGCCCGCCAGCTCGGCGGCGACGGCGCCTGGCAGCCGACGGTCGGCCTCTCCATGCTGATCATGTCGATCACGGACGCCCCGCGCCTGGTCTTCGCGCTCTTCCTGGGCGGCGAGAACTCACTGGTGCAGATCCTCGGCTGGGTCACCTGGGTCGCGGCGGGAGCGCTGTTCACGGTGATGGTGAGCAGGTCGCACGACCTGCCGTGGCCGAAGGCGCTGGGCGCGTCGGCGATCCAGCTGATCGCGCTGCTGTCGCTGATCAAGCTGGGCACGCTCTAGGGGACACCTGGAACCCGCCGTCGCGGACGGCGGGTCCCCAGGGTGGTCCCGCGTACCGCTCAGGAGTCGAGTATCTGCCCGCCGCGCCGCACCACGGGCGCCTCGACGCTCCACGGGAAGTTGATCCACGCGTCCGTGCGCCGCCAGACGTACTCGCACTTCACCAGCGACTGCGTCTTCTCGTAGATGACGGCGCTGCGGACCTCGGCGACATGATCGAGACAGAAGTCGTGGACGAGCTTGAGCGTGCGCCCGGTGTCGGCGACGTCGTCGGCGATCAGGACCTTCTTGTTGGAGAAGTCCACGACGTTCGGCACGGGCGCCAGCATGACCGGCATCGCCAGGGTCGTGCCCACTCCCGTGTAGAACTCGACGTTGACGAGATGGATGTTCTTGCAGTCGAGGGCGTAGGCGAGCCCGCCCGCGACGAAGACCCCGCCGCGCGCGATGCTCAGGACGACATCCGGCTCGTACCCGTCGTCCGCGACGGCCTGCGCCAGCTCCCGTACGGCGACACCGAAGCGCTCGTACGTCAGGTTCTCCCGTATGTCGTCCACGGCACTCACACCTGCGTCCGGTGGAAGTTGACGAACGAACGGGAGGCGGTGGGCCCGCGCTGCCCCTGGTAACGCGACCCGTAGCGCTCGGAGCCGTACGGGAACTCAGCCGGCGAACTCAGCCGGAACAGACACAGCTGCCCGATCTTCATACCGGGCCAGAGCTTGATCGGCAGCGTCGCGAGATTCGACAGCTCCAGGGTCACGTGCCCGGAGAAGCCGGGGTCGATGAAACCGGCGGTCGAGTGCGTGACGAGCCCCAGGCGGCCGAGACTCGATTTCCCCTCCAGGCGGGAGGCGATGTCGTCGGGCAGCGAGATGACCTCGTACGACGAGGCGAGCACGAACTCACCGGGGTGCAGGATGAACGCCTCGTCCCCGGTCGGCTCCACGGTCCGCGTCAGATCGACCTGCTCGACGGCGGGGTCGATGTGCGGGTACCGGTGGTTCTCGAACACGCGGAAGAACCGGTCCAGCCGCACGTCGATGCTCGACGGCTGCACCATCGACTCGTCGTAGGGGTCGATACGCACGCGCCCGGAGTCGATCTCGGCCCGGATGTCCTTGTCAGAGAGAAGCACGCCCCGAGGATACGCAGAACGCGCGGGCCCACCCCAACTCGGGCAACCCCGCGCGCCCCTGCCGACCACCCGCGTCAGCGCCGCCCGACCTCCACCGGAACGGCATGCCGCAACCGCGCACAACGCGGACACCGAATCAGCCGCCCGGGCCCCAGCCGCCCGTTGTCAAGCTGCTGCATCGGAAACGACGTAGTACTGAACACATGCCCTTCGGCACAGCGGACGACGGTGCGCTCCATCAAATCCATCAGGTCCCTTCCCCAAAACGCGGACGAACCCACACATTAGGGGATGACCGAACCACCACCGGAAGCGGCACTCCGACCCTGGACGCTACGCCCCAACTCCCGCGACCGACAGCACCATCGAGCACACGGAGTCGACAATGGGGTAGAGTGTCCACGGAAGCGCGGATGATCATCAGCGCTCCAAGCGGGTGTAGTTTAATGGTAGAACATGAGCTTCCCAAGCTCAGAGCGCGAGTTCGATTCTCGTCACCCGCTCCACGACGAACCCCCAGGTCATCGACCCGGGGGTTTTTTGTTGTCCAGAACTTTCTCAGCACCGTCAGCTCGTGGCCGCCAGGTAGGCCCGCCAGCCGCCGTAGGCCGTGATGTCCCGGGAGCCGTCGCCGAGCGCCGCGGGTTCGCAGAGGAAGCCGGGGACCAGCGTGCCGTCGGCCAGTTCCACCTTGCCGATCACCATGGGCCGGGGCAGCGAGGCGACAAGGCCGCCCAGGCCGCTGGGCGGTAGCTCCCAGATCTCGACCTCGACGCGGCCCCCGCTGGTGACACGTTCGAGGCCGGGCTTGGGCGGGTCGGTGGGCAGGGCGTGGAGGCGGTAGCGCGGGGCCGTGGTGGTGGTGCGTAGGAAGTGGGCCCCGTGGGAGAGGAGTTGGGAGTTGAGGGGCTGACCGGTGAGGTGGGCGCCGGCCACCGCGATACAGGTGGCCGGGGTGAGCAGGGCGGCGATCCGGGCCAGCCGCTCGTCGGTGTGCGCGCGACCGATGAGCATGACGCCGAAGGGGAGTCCGGAGACCGTGCCACCAGGGACAGCTACCGCGGCCATACCGAAGAGGTTGGTCGAGTTGGTGAATCGTCCCAGCCGAGCGTTGGCACCGAGGGGATCGGCGGCGACGGCGGCGAGGGTCGGGTGGCCCGGCGTGGTGGGCAGCAGCAGGGCGTCCGCGTCGCCCAGCGAGGCGAGGGCCCGGGAGCGCAGTCCGGCCAGCCGGGCGCGGTCGGTGAAGAGGCGGTGGGCGGGGATGTCACGGGCACGGCGGATGATCCCGGCCACGGTCGGGTCGAGGTCCGGCACGTCCGCGCCCAGCGCTTCGATGAACTCCCCCACCGCCGCGTAGCGTTCGGCGACGAACGCCCCGTCGTACAGCAGCGTCGCGGCGTCGAGGAACGGGGCCGGGTCGACGGTGCGCAGGAGGGCCCCGGCCGCTTCCAGCCGTGCGGCGGCCGCCCGGTACGCCTCGTCCCAGCCGGGGTCGAGCTCGCCGAGCGCGGCCGGGTCCGGGACCGCGATCCGCCACGGGCCCGGCGCCCGTGCGGGGGCGGCCACGGCCGGAGCCGTGATCAGGTGGCCGAGCGCCTGCTCCGCCTCGCGCAGGGTGCGGGCGAAGACGCTGACGCAGTCGAGGCTCGCGCACGCGGGAACGACTCCCTCGGTGGAGACCAGGCGCGGCGTGGGTTTGAGGCCCACGATGCCGTTGAAGGCAGCGGGCACACGTCCGGAGCCCGCGGTGTCCGTCCCGAGGGCGAGGTCGGCCATCCCGAGAGCCACGGCCACGGCGGAGCCGGAGCTGGAGCCGCCGCTGATCCGCGCCGGGTCGACGGCGCCCCGCACGGCCCCGTGGACCGGTGAGCGCGTCCCCGTGAGGCCGGTCGCGAACTGGTCGAGGTTGGTGGTGCCGAGGACGATCGCGCCTGCCGCCCTGAGACGGGCCACGGCAGGCGCGTCGTGGTCGGGCGTGTAGGCGTAGGCGGGGCAGCCGGCGGTGGTGGGCAGGCCGGCCACGTCGATGTTGCCCTTGACGGCCAGGAGGCGCCCGGCCAGTGGCAGGTGTTCGCCCGCGGCGATGCGGGCGTCCAGAGTCCGCGCCTCGGTCTCCACCTCGTCCCGCGGGCGGAGGTCGATCCAGATCTCGGGCCGGTCGGCACGGGCGATGAGGTCGTGGGCGGCGCGGACGCGGAGCACGACGGGGCCTGGTGGGGTGGTCACGGGGTTGACTGCCTTTCGACGCGTGCGTGCTGACGGGTGCCTGCTGACGGCTGCGTCCGGACGGAACCGTCCTCGTACCCTGCGGCCCGGGGACTGCGGTCGGACCGGCGGGGTCGGCGGACCCAGGGACGGACGCGGTCAGGTCGCCGGGGCGAGAACGACGAGAGGTGTGCCCGGCTCGACCTGGGCGCCGGGGACGGTGAGGACATCCAGGACGACGCCGTCGGCCGGCGCCCGAACAGGGGATTCCATCTTCATCGCCTCCAGGGTGAGCAGGTGCTGACCTGCTGCCACCCGGTCGCCCGGCGCCACGGCGACCTGCCAGACACCGGCCGCGAACTCCGCCTCCACCAGGTGGCCGCCGGCGGGGACGGAGACGGCCGCGGGTGACTCGGGGGCCGCGGTGGCCCGTTCTGCGCGGGAGAACTCGCCGCTCGCCTCCCAGGCTTCCCGCTCGGCCCCGAACGCGGCCGCCTGCCGCGCCCGGAAATCAGCGATGGAAGCGGCGTTCTCGGCCAGGAACCGACGGTGCTCGGCCAGGGAGAAGGTGCCCTCCTCGATGTGCGGGGTGAAGCGGCCGGCCGCCATGTCCGCGCGCAGGTCGAGGAGTTCGCCGGCCTCGACGGGGTACCACGTGATGCGGTCGAAGAACCGCAGCAGCCACGGCGAGCCTGGCCGGAAGGCGCCGCGCTGCTGCCAGGTGGACCAGACCTGTGTGGTACGGCCCACGAACTGGTAGCCGCCGGGGCCCTCCATGCCGTAGACGCAGAGGTAGGCGCCGCCGATGCCGACGGAGTTCTCGGCGGTCCAGGTACGCGCCGGGTTGTACTTGGTGGTGACGAGGCGGTGGCGCGGGTCGAGGGGCGTGGCGACGGGGGCACCGAGGTAGACGTCGCCCAGTCCGAGCACCAGGTACTCGGCGCCGAAGACGGTCCGGTACACGTCCGACACGTCCGCGAGTCCGTTGATACGGCGGATGAACTCGATGTTCCAGGGGCACCAGGGCGCGTCGTCGCGGACGCCCGCCATGTAGCGGGCGATGGCCTCGCGGGTCGCGGGGTCGTCCCACGACAGGGGCAGCCGCACGGTACGGGAGGGAACGACGAGCTCCTCGGTGGGCGGCAGGGCCCGTACGACGGCGGCCACCTCGTCCAGCAGCCGGCCCAGGCCGAGCACCTCGGGATCCACGCGGATCTGTAGCGAGCGGATGCCCGGGGTCAGGTCCGTGACGCCGGGCAGGCCCGCGGCGGCGACGGCTTCCATCAGGGCGTGGACGCGCATCCGGAGTGCGAGGTCGAGCTGGAGTGGCCCGAACTCGACGAGCAGGTTGTCGTCGCCGCCGCGTCGGTAGATGACGTCGTCGTGCCGGGCGAGGACGCCGCCGTCCACGACGGGCGCGCGGTCGGCGGCGACCGGGGCGTGGGGCGCGCGGCGCAGCGCGGTGGCCGTCCGCGGTGTGACGGGCACGAACCGGACCGTGTCGCCGGGCCTGAGCTGCCCGAGCTTCCACCGCTGCGCGGTGACGACGGTGGCGGGGCAGACGAAGCCGCCGAGCGAGGGACCGTCGGGGCCCAGCAGCACCGGCATGTCGCCGGTGTAGTCGACGCCGCCCACCGAGTAGGGCGTGTCGTGGATGTTGGAGGGGTGCAGACCCGCCTCGCCGCCGTCGGTGCGGGCCCAGCGCGGTGCGGGTCCCACCAGGCGCACGCCGGTGCGGGCCGAGTTGAAGTGGACGGTCCAGTCGGCGGCGTGGAAGACGTGGATGTCGTCCTCGGTGAAGAACTCGGGCGCCGCGTGGGGTCCTTCGGTGACGGCGATGTCCCAGGAAGTGGTGAGGACGGGCCGCCGCGCGTGCGGCACCGAAGCGGTACCGGCGGTGCGGGTCTCGCCACCGTGCAGGACGTCCCCGGTGCGCAGGGTCCGGCCGCCGTGTCCTCCGAACCGGCCCAGGGTGAACGTGGCGGCGCTGCCGAGGTGGGCCGGCACGTCAAGACCGCCCGCGACCAGGACGTACGTACGCAGCCCGGCCTCCCTCGGAGTGCCCACGGCGAGGACGGCCCCGGCGGACAGGGTGAGCGGCTGCCACTGCGGGACGGGCGCACCGTCCACGGTGACCTCGCAGGGGGCGCCCGTGACGCACACCGTGGTGGGGTGGCTGAAGCGCAGGCCCGGGCCCTGGAGGGTGCATTCGAGGCCGGGTGCGCCCTCGTCGTTGCCGAGCGCCCGGTTGCCGAGGCGGAACGACAGGTCGTCCATGGGGCCGCTGGGCGGGACGCCCACCTGCCAGTGGCCGGTGCGGCCGGGCCAGTCCTGGACCGTGGTGTGGGTGCCGCCGGCGAGGACGTCGACGCGCCGCGCCGGGTCGGTGACCGTGCCGAGCGTGGCGGTGGTGTGGCAGGCGGCCACGACCCGGGGGTCGGCGAGTGCGGCGCGTACGAGTCCGAGGTTGGTCTCGATGCCGCTGACGCGGGTCGCGGCCAGTGCGGCGTCGAGCCGGGCGAGCGCCTCGGCACGGTCGGCGCCGTGTGCGACGATCTTCGCGAGCAGCGGATCGTAGGCGGTGGTGATCTCCGTGCCGGACTCCACCCAGGTGTCGACGCGGACGCCCGCAGGCAGTACGACATCGGTGAGCAGCCCGGCGCTGGGGCGGTGGTCCTTGGCGGGGTCCTCCGCGTACAGGCGCGCCTCCACGGCGTGTCCGCGCGGCGGACCCGGCTCACGGACCACCCCGGTGTCGCCCTGCGCCAGCCGCAGCATCCACTCCACCAGGTCGACTCCGTGAACCGCCTCGGTGACCGGGTGCTCCACCTGCAACCGTGTGTTGACCTCCAGGAAGTACGCCGCGTCCGCCGTCGCGTCGTACACGAACTCCACGGTGCCCGCCGAGCGGTAGCCCACGGAGGCGCACAACTGCCGTGCGGCGTCGGCGAGCCGGACCCGCACCCCGTCGGGCAGGCCGGGCGCCGGAGCCTCCTCGACGACCTTCTGGTTGCGGCGCTGAAGGGAGCAGTCCCGGTCCCCGAGGGTGACGACGTGTCCCCGGCCGTCGCCGAAGACCTGTACCTCGATGTGGCGCGCGTGCTCGACGAGCCGTTCCAGGAAGACGCCGTCGGTGGCGAACGACCCGGCGGCCACCCGTTGGACCCGGTCCCAGGCATCGGCCAGTTCCCCGGGGGTGCGGCAGGCGCTCATGCCGATGCCTCCGCCCCCGCCGGTGGCCTTCAGCATGACGGGGTAGCCGATGTGCTCGGCCGCCGCCAGGGCCTCGTCCACGCCGGCGAGCAGTCCGGTGCCGGGTGCCGACGGGACGCCGGCGGCCTCGGCGGCGGCCCGTGCGGTGTGTTTGGTGCCGAAGAGGTCGAGGTGTCCGGGCGCGGGTCCGACGAAGGCGATGCCGGCGGCCTCGCACCGGCGGGCGAACGCCGCGTCCTCGGAGAGGAATCCGTAGCCCGGGTGGACGGCGCCGGCGCCGCTGTCCTTCGCGGCGCGCAGCACCAGGTCCGCGTCGAGGTAGGACTCCTTGGCGGGGGCGGGCCCCAGGCGTAACGCCTCGTCGGCGAGGCGCACGTGGGCGCTGCCGCGATCGGGGTCGGAGAAGACCGCAACCGTGCGCAGGCCCATGCGCCGGGCCGAGCGGATGACGCGTGCGGCGATCTCACCCCGGTTGGCCACGAGGACGGTGTCGAAGGTCATGCCGCTCCCCCTGTGGCGCCGGCGACGGGAGGCGGGGGGCTGACGGTGATCTCGACGGCGGTCGGGGTGAACCCGTTGCAGGGGTTGTTGATCTGGGGGCAGTTGGAGACCAGCACCAGTACGTCGGCGTCGGCCCGCAGGACGACCCGCAGACCGGGCGCCGAGATGCCGTCGACGATGCCGAGCGTGCCGTCCTCCTCGACGGGCACGTTCATGTACCAGTTGACGTTGCCGACCAGGTCGCGTTTGCCGAGTCCGTGTCGGGCGCCCTCGATGAGGAAGTTGTCGACGCAGGCGTGCTGCGGGTACGTGTGGTGCCCGTAGCGCAGGGTGTTGGACTCCTTGGAGCAGGCACCGCCCAGGGTGTCGTGGCGGCCGCAGGTGTCCTCGACCACGGTCATCAGTGGCGCGTGCTCGTTCGACATCAGCCTGGAGCCGGTGGTGAGGAAGACGTTTCCCTGAGCCTGGATCGTGTCGGGCGCGCTGTAGCGCACGGCGGTGTCGTGGGCGTCGTACACGAGGAAGTCGACGGCCTGGTTGCCGTGCAGGTCGGTGATGGTGAGCAGGTCGCCGGAGGCGACGACGGCGGACCAGGGCGCGCGCGGCGGCACCACGGTCCTCGTCCGCACCTCGGCGGGGAGGACGGTCACCGGTGTCATGCGAGACCCCCTGCGGCGAGAAAGGCGGTCGTGTTGAGGAAGGCGCGGCGCGCTTCGGGGGTGGCGTCCCAGAGCGCGTCGCCCTGCCGGGTGGGACGGGCGTGCCAGGCGAGCACCTGGAGCGGACCGCACGTATACCGGGGGCGCGGGTCGCAGGGGTGCGGCACGTTGGCCAGGAGGACGATGACGTCCTGCTCGGCGCGCAGGGTCACCGAGGCGCCGGGACCGGCGGAGCCGGTGAACTCCACGGCACCGTCGTCCGCCACCCGGGCGCCTTGGAAGAAGGAGACGGACGGTGGCAGGTCGCGGGGGCTCAGGCCGTTCTTGAGGCCGGCGAGCGTGAGCAGTTCGCGCCCCGCGGGGGTGGCCGAGTGCGGTGAACCGTCCCCGTAGCGCTCGGTGTTGCGCCGGAGGGTGGAGGTGCCGCACAGGGCGTCGTGGCGGCCCGAGGTGTCGGCGACCACTGAGGCCAGCACCCGGCCCTGGTCGGACAGGAGCAGCCGTCCCTCCGCGAGGTAGGCGTTCCATTGCACTTTCACGGTGTCGGCCGCGTTCAGGCGTTCCCACGGCCGTCCGGCCGCGTACAGCAGCAGATGTCCGCAGGCCTCTCCGCCCACGTCTGTCAGGCGCAGTTCGGTGCCCCGGGCGAGGACCTGGTGGGTGTACGAGCCGCCGGCGACGGTCTCGGCCCAGACCAGGCGTCCGGCCTCTCGCGGCGGGTCGGGCCAGTCCGTCGGCGGCACCACCGGCATGGCCTCGGCGCGCCGTCCCTCCTGTGAGCGGGCGTGGGCGCGCGCCTCGCGTGTGGTGCCTGTCGCCATCACTCGTCCTCCGGCCGTCCGGGCTGCTTTCTGTCGCGCGACAGAAATTAGGGGCGGGTGGATTCCGGGCGATTGCCTGGGCATTGCGGCCCTGTTACCGCCCGCTCGCCGGCACGTGCCGCCCGGACTCGCGGAGGGCGGTGTGTGCCAGGATCGGCCCATGGACACCCCGGCAACGGCCCTCGGCGCGGGGCGCGGTGACCCCCTCCCGGTGCGGGGTGCCCGCCGTGCGGGACGGCCGCGCGCCGCCCCGCGACCCGCGAGTGGCCTGTCCCCGCGCGAGGAACTCCTCGCCGCGGCAGCCGAGTTGTTCACCCGGCACGGGTACGCCGCCACGACGACGCGGGCGGTGGCTGAGCGGGCCGGGATGCGACAGGCGACGATGTACCACTACGTCGGCGGCAAACAGGACCTGCTCGCCGAGCTGTTGGAGGGCACGGTCACCCCGTCCCTGGTCCTCGCGGGCCGTCTGCTCGCCGAGGCCCCGCAGGTGCCGGCCGAGGCCAGGCTGTGGCATCTGTGCAGGTCGGACGTGGCCCTGCTGTGCTCGGGGCCGCACAACCTCGGCGCCCTGTACCTGCTTCCCGAGGTCCGCGGCGAGCGCTTCGCCGGCTTCCACGAAGCCCGGCGCCGCCTCAAGGACGCCTACGCGCGGCTGCTCGCGGCCACCGGTGTGCGCTGGGTGTCCGGTGATCCCCACTCGCTGCGCACGGACCTCGTGTTCGGTCTCATCGAGGGCGTCATCCTCGTCCACCGCTCCGCGCCGGAGTGTCGGGTGGAGAGCTTCGCCTCGGCGGCGGCGGACGCCGCGCTGCGCGTCGCCGGGGTGCCCGACGACGCGCTCGCGGTGGTGCGGGAGGCAGCCGAGGGACTCGCGGGACTCGACTGAGGACGGCGCCACGGCGCCACGGCGACCTGCGACCCGACCGGCGACACGGCATGGGCGGACGCGTCCGTCACGGGGCTGCGACCGGCCCGGCGGACGCGCGGGTGGGCGGCGTGGGCTGCGCAGCCGCCCTCGGACCGACTGCCGCCGCCAGCCCGGTGCGGGTCCGCCACCACCACCGGCGGGCCGCGCCCGGCACGACCGCCGCGACCAGGAACAGCGCCGCGCCGGGGGTACGGGCGGGTCACGGCCGACCGACAAGGGCTCGCAGATGGTCACATGCAGCATGGATGTCACTGACCACCGAGGCGATCGGCCGCTCGACCCGCGCCCGCCGTCGGCCCCGTCCAACGGCAGACCGAACCGCGGGCGGGGCCCCCGACGACTCGTCCGGGGCGGTGGGCGGGGCGGTGGGCGGGGCGGCCCCCCCGTCGTCGGGGTGGGGTCAGGTGTGCGGGAGGTCAGGGCGTGCTGTGGGGGCTTATGCGGGGGATGATCGGAGCATGAGAGGCGGTGATCCTCTGGTGTTCGGTGCGGAGCCGGGCCTGCGGGGCTCTGAGGAGGCGGTGGCGGGGGCGGCCGTGCCTCGGCGCCCGGTGCGGTCGTCGCCCCCGCGGCTGGGAGGGGGCGGTGAATGAAGGGTCTCTCCTCAGGCGGTACGAAGCGCTCCTGGGCGCCGTACCGCAGTCCGTCTGGGTGATGTCGGCCGACGGGGTCGTCACTCTGTTGATGGGCAGCGGGATGCCGGAGAGGCTGTGGCACCCCGACGGTGAGAGCTCATGGATGGACGCGGTGCATCCGAAGGACCGGGACTGGTTCCAGCGGGCGTGGCGCAAGGCCAATCGGCAGCGGTCCCCGGTCGACACGATCGTACGAGTACGGCTTGAGGCGGCCCCCGACCGGTTCCGCCACATCAAGATCATCGCAGCGCCTGTCCTGGACGGGAGCGGGGGGCTGGAGTGGGTCGGTACCGCCACCGACGCCGAGGACCACTGGCGCACCCGTATGCGGGAGAAGCTGCTGGCCCGTATGGCACCCGTACCGGCCGCGCACAATCTGTCGGAGGCCTTTCTGACCACCGCGGCGGCCGTCGTGCCCGAGCTCGCCGACGCCGCCGCCGTCTTCCACGTGGCGGGCAAGGCCGACGCCGCTTTCCGGGCCTCCGAGACCGTACCGGCCACGGCGTCGGCGGAGCGGGTGGGGCTGGCCCCCGGGCTGCCCCCCATCCATCCGCTGGACACGGACTTCCTGCGGGGGCCGGCCGCACGGCGGGCCATCGAGAGCCAGCAGGCAGGGCTGCTGACGTTCCCGGCCGGGGGGCCGCCCGAGAACGCCCTCTCCAGGGTCTCCGTCCGGTGGCTGCGGGATGCCGGTGCCACGAGCGTGGCCCTGCTGCCCGTCGTGGTGGACGGCCGGACCGTCGCACTGGCGACGACCGCGACCTGCCGGGGCAACCCGCCGTCGGACGAGGCCGACCTCTATCTGTTGCAGGACGTCTTCCAGCAGATGAGCGAGCCCCTGCGCCGGACCATGGAACTCCAGAGCATCCGCGACATGGCCCTCGTGCTCCAGCAGTCCTTCCTGGCCGTCCCGCCGTCCGTCGACGGTCTCGTCATCACGGCGCTCTACCACCCGGCCGACTCGGCCGCCGAGGTCGGCGGGGACTGGTACGACGCCGTCCGGCTCTCGGCCGACTCACTCGCCCTGTCCATCGGCGACATCGCAGGTCACGACGTGGACGCCGCCACCGCGATGGGCCGCGTCAACAGCATGTTGCGGGGACTCGCCTACGACAGCGGGCCGGCCGCCAGCCCGGCGGACACACTGAGCCGGCTCGACCGCGTCGTGCAGGCGCTCGACAGCCCGTCGATGGTCACGGCGGTCCACGCGGTCCTGAACCGGCGGGCGGACGACGCCTGGCACATCGCCCTGTCCAACGCCGGCCACCCGCCGCCCCTGCTCATCCCGGCCGACGCGCCGGCGCGGTATCTGCACGACCTCACGGCCTCGGACCCACCGCTCTGCGTCGGCGAGGCCCTTCCCCGTCACGACCTCCACGCGGTCGTCCGGGAGGGCGACACGTTGGTGCTCTACACCGACGGGCTCGTGGAGGTGCCGGGCACGGACATCGGCGACGGACTCCGGCGCCTGCGCGAGCACACCGACGCGCTGGTCCGGAAGGGCGTCTCCCAGCTGACCCTGATCCGAGAGCTCCTGCCGCCCGTCCAGAACCGCTGGGACGACATCGCCGTCATCGCCCTGCAAGCCCGGCGGGAGCGGTGATGCGCCGCCGGGCGCGCCCTCGTCCCGCTCGTTCGCTTGCGCCCGGAACGCCGCGTTCATACCGTTGACAAGCCGTCCTTGACCCGAAAGAGGCGCCGCATGAATGCTCCGCACGATCGACAGAGCGGACTGGCCACCTCGCGCGCCCACTCCGCCCGGGTGTACGACTACATTCTGGGCGGCAAGGATCACTATCCCGTCGATGTCGAGGCGGGCGACGCCATGTGCCGGCACTGGCCCGCCCTGCCCGTCCACATGATGGAGAACCGCCGGTTCATGCACCGTGCCGGCCGCTTCCTCGCCGAGGAGCGCGGCATCCGCCAGTTCCTCGACGTCGGGACGGGTCTGCCGACCTCGCCCAATCTGCACGAGGTCGTGCAGGAGGTGGCACCGGAGTCACGCGTGGTCTACGTCGACAACGACCCCGTCGTCCTCGCCCACGCCCGCGCCCTGCTCCAGAGCTCGGACGAAGGGGCCACGGCGTACGTGGACGCCGACATGCACGAGCCCGACACCATTCTGGACAGCCCCGAGTTCCGGGACCTCATCGATCTGAAGCGGCCCGTCGGCCTGATGATGATCGGCATCATGCACTTCATCCTGCCCCCGGACGACCGGCGCCTGATCAAACGGCTGCTGGAACCGCTGCCGTCCGGGAGCTATCTGGCGATGACCATCGGCACCGCCGACTTCGCACCCGAGGAAGTCAACCGGGTGGCGCAGGAGTACCGGCAGCAGAACATGCCCATGGCGCTGCGCGATCTCGCGACCGCCACGTCGTTCTTCGACGGACTGGAACTGGAGGAGCCGGGAGTCACCCAGGTGCACACCTGGCACCCCGGCCCTGAACAGGCGGGCGTCGACGGCCGCGACATCGCCATGTACGGGGCGGTCGCCAGAAAGCCCTGAAGCGGGCTGCGCGGGGGCGGCCGAGGTGCCGGAACGGGAACAGCCGGTGCCGTCGGCGCGGTTGCACCGTTCGAGGGGCCGGTGTCGTACGGGCGGGCAGCGCGGAGACCGGGGAGTCGTCCGCCCCGCCGGGACCCGGGCCCACGCCCACCACGACGGCGGTGCGCGCCCCGGCGCGCGCACGCGGACCGAGACGTACGCACGCAGGAGGACTTGTTCCATGACCGACCGGCCTTTGACGCTGATGGCAGTGCACGCCCACCCCGACGACGAGGCCAGCGGAACCGGAGGGGTCCTCGCGCGGTACGCGGCGGAAGGCATCCGCACGGTCCTCGTGACCTGTACGGACGGCGGTTGCGGGGACGGCCCCGGAGGCATCAAGCCGGGCGATCCCGGTCACGATCCGGCCGCGGTCGCCTCGATGCGCCGTCAGGAACTCCGGGCGAGCCGTGACGTCCTGAAGATCAGCGATCTGGAGATGCTGGACTACGCCGACTCCGGGATGGCGGGCTGGCCGAGCAACGACGCCCCCGGATCGTTCTGGGGAACCCCCGTGGAGGAAGGCGCCGCCCGGCTCGCGGAACTCATGCGGCACTACCGGCCCGATGTGGTCGTCACGTACGACGAGAACGGCTTCTACGGCCACCCCGACCACATCCAGGCCCACCGCATCACGATGGCGGCGCTGGAGCTGACCACGCTGACGCCGAAGGTGTACTGGACGACGATGCCCCACTCGGTGATGCGGAAGTTCGAGGAGACCATGCGCGAGTTCCAGGGGGACGGGCCGGAGCCGGATCCCGCCGAGGCCGCCGCGATGGCCGAGATCGGCGTCCCCGACGACGAGGTCACCACATGGGTGGACACCACCGCGTTCAGCGGTCAGAAGTTCGACGCGCTGGCCGCGCACGCCAGTCAGGGCGAGAACATCTTCTTCCTCAAGATGGGCAAGGAGAGGTTCGGCGAGCTGATGGGCACGGAGACGTTCGTGCGCGTACGGGACACCACCGGCGCGGCCGTGCCCGAGAACGATCTCTTCGCCGGACTGCGCTGACTCGGACATCCGGCCGACTGCCCGCCCGCCCCGACCACCCGGCTCCGTAAGGGGAGTGCCGCCGTGGCGGGCAGGCCGGGGCGGGCTCCCAACGGGTGAATCCGGGTGGTCGGCAAGTGAGGGGAGGCGTCACCCGGGAAACCCATTCCGCGTACCGGACACGTCGACGGGCACGGAGCGTCCCCATGCCGAAGTTCCTCATCCGAGCCAGCTATACGCCCGAGGGCGCGAAGGGGCTGCTCAGCGAAGGCGCGAGTGGCCGGCGCGCAGCCGTGGAGCGGGTCGTCGGCGGGCTCGGCGGACGGGTCGAGGCCATGTACTTCGCGTTCGGGGAGGACGACATCGTGCTCATCATCGATTTCCCCGACCCGGTCTCCATGGCCGCCGTCAGCCTGACCGTCAAGGCCAGCGGCGCCCTTCACACCCGGGCCACCCCGCTGCTCACCGTCGAGGAGATCGACGAGGCGGCCCGCCGGCAGGTGGACTTCCGCGCCCCCGGCTAGGCCGTGTCTGACAAATGGCGCCGTCCGCCCGTAGGGCGGGGCTCGCGGCGGCTGGTGCGGTGCGTCGCAAGGCGGAGGATCGGACTCGTCCCCGGCGCTCGAAATCGCTGGTTGCCCTTGCCGGGACGCCACTTCCGTCGTGCGCCCGTACGACCGCGGTGGCCAATGCCGACCCGCGGGTGTCCGGACCGGCCGTGGACGGCGGTCAGTCGGTGCCGGACCGTGCCCCGTTCCCCGGCGGGTCGTCGCGGTCGGCGGGATCTGTGGGAGCGGTGGGGTCAGTGGGATCGGCGCGGTCCGCGAAGATGCCTTCCAGCATGCCGGTGGCCTGACCGACCTCGATCAGATAGCCGTCCGGGTCCCTGAGGTAGCAGCGGAGTTCGGCCTTGCGGTCGAGGGGCTCCGTGAGGAATCGCGCGCCCTTGGCGACCGCCTGCTCGTGGAAGGCCGCGATGTCGGCCACCCGTACGTTGAGGAAGGAGGACACAGGGTCACCGGGCCCGGGGGCGGTGAGGACGACGCCGGGCTTGTCGGGTGTGGGCCCGCCGCCGGGGTTCATGATGATCCAGCCGTTGGCGATCTTCACGATGCAGGGGTTCTCGTCGAGCACCACCTGCCCGCCGAACACGTCGGCGTAGAAGCGGCGGGAGACCGCGACGTCCCGCACGGTGAGGAAGTGGGTCAGGACCAGGCCCTGCGCGGGCGTCGGCCAGTCGTCACGGGCGGTCATGAGGGTCGTCCTTCCGCTCGGCTGGGGCTGCGGCCGCGATTGCTCGGCTGCTCCGCCCAGCGCTCCGGGTCGGTCTCCAGTGACGCCCGGTCCCATCCGGCGCGGTCCGCGGCTGCCGCGTACGTGCTCCGGAGGAAGCCGGCGAGTGCGCGGTCCGGGTCGTCGGCGGTGCGTACCGCCTCGTACGGCAGCAGGAACTGCCCGTTCTGCCTGCTGTAGTAGGCAGCAGACGGGGTGACGGGGCTCTCCGCGAACCCGGGCGGCTCGGGGTAGGCGTACGAGTAGAAGGCGCCTTCCTCCCCGCCGCCCGGCCAGAATCCGCAACTGCTCAGCTCGTGCGAGTAGCCCTCCTCCATGACCCAGTCACCGCAGTTCGGGGCGCCTCCCGGATGGGTGGGGGCGCCGCGCCCGGAGAACCGGGTGCAGGCGAGGTCCATGGCGCCCCAGAAGAAGTGGACCGGGCTGACCTTGCCGACGAACTGTGCGCGGAATTCACCCATGACGCGGTTGGCCTGGAGGAGTTGCCGCCAGAACAGCTCCGCCGCGCCCGGTTCGTAGGTGTGGTGCTGGTAGTCCGACGAGAACGGGACAGCCGGCTCGACCTCGTTCGGATGGTCCTGGATGGCCGTGGGTACGCCCAGCTCCTCCAGCGTCCGCCCGAGGGTGGCGTGGAAGTCGGCCACCGGCATGGACTCCAGGGCGATGGAGTGGGCGCCGCCCTCGCTGGTGCGCACGCGCAGCATGTGGTCGACGAAGTCGAACTCGATGTCGAAGGCACCGGCGCCGTGGGGGACGGCGGAGGTGGTCAGCCCCCGGGGCGTCACATAAAGGGCCACCTGCCACCAGTGGTTGAGCAGCGGGGCGTGTGCCAGCCGGACCTTGCCGACGATCTGTACCCACATGTGCAGCGTGTCGCGGGTCTCGGCCCACTCGTCGACGCGCAACCGCGGCCACGCCGACCGGGTTCGGAAGGTTTCCGTCGTTCCCATGATCGCGGCCCTCTGCTCGGCGGCGTCGGACAACTCCCCGCGTGCGCCGTGGCCCAGGTCGTAGCGTCGGCCGCGACGCCAACCCCCCTCTTCTTCACCTTGCGCACCCTTCGGCTCCCCCGCAAGTCCGCCGGGAGCGGAGGGCGCGTGGGCCGCCGGCCGGGCGCTGCCGCCGCGCACGGCAACGCCCGGCCGGGGTCTGCCGACCGGGCGCTGCCGCACGAGCGTCGTCGGGCGAGCCGCCCGTGACCCCCGGGCCGGTGTCGTCCTCGGCCCGGGGGACGGTCAGATCGTCGGGGTGTCGTCGACGACCTCCTTGTGCGGTTCGACGACGAACTTCCAGCCGTCGCTGGGCTCCAGGAACCGCACGCGGGTCGGGTAGATGTCCAGGGCGCGGCGGTCGCGCTGGCTGGGCGCGTTCTTGCGGGCGCGGGCCGGCTCCTCGAAGAGGTCGATCTTGACGTCCGGTACCGCGACGACTTCCTCGCTCCAGCGCTGGACGATTCCCGCGCCGAAGGCGTCGCGGGCGGCGGCGTAGAGCGAATCCAGGGATTCCAGGTTTCCGTCCGGCACGAAGAGGGCGAGATTCAGGAGGACGCCCGCGCTCTGGAGGACCTCGATTTCCTCTCCCGCCTTGTCGGCAATCCAGATACCGCGCTCTTCGGCGTTGTCCGGGAGGACGTGGATTTCCCGGCCGAAGGACGTCCTCGCCTTGAAGGATCCGCCCTCGAAATTCTTACCCGGCTCCGTGAGGAAAGCCGGGGCGTAACAGTCGAGAGGAAGGCCATCCATCTCTGCCGAGACGAAGATGCCGTCCTGGAGGCCCAACTCCGAAACCTCTTCGGCCGTAAGACGTCGGGCCGTGACCTTCTCGGTATTCACGCCATTCCCCTTTTTTCGTGGCGTCCTGTGAATTCAATAGGACTCTATCACGAGAACGGTCAACCAGCTCCCGTTACCGCCGACTTGACGGTACGACAGCGCTGGTCAGCCGCCCCTGGGCAATTTATTCCGGTAGCCGGTTTCCGCGGAGTTCTCACCAACCAATTCGGTCGGGAAGTGGAATTGGAACGGACTTGGCCGAATACCCACGGACAGGTCAGGGTGGTGTGTCGCCGCGGCGCGCGGTCATGTCGAGGAGTTCCGGGAGGTCCGTCAGCCGGTCGAGGCCCTTGACCGCTCGGGCCATGCGGTGGTTGGACTCCAGCCGGTCGCGGTGGCGGTGCAGGAAGGCCCAGTAGCCGGCTGTGTAGGGGCAGGCGTGGTCGCCGGTGCGGTCGGTGGGGCGGTAGGCGCAGGGGCCGCAGAGGTCGCTCATCCGGTGGATGTAGGCGCCGCCGGAGGTGTAGGGCTTGGTGGTCATGAGGCCGCCGTCGGCGTACTGGGACATACCGACGACGTTGGGGAGCATCACCCAGTCGTAACCGTCGACGAAGCAGCGGTGGAACCAGTCGGTGACGGCCGCCGGGTCCCAGCCGTCCTGGAGTGCGCGGCTGCCGAGCACCATCAGGCGCGGGATGTGGTGCGTCCAGCCGGTGTCCCGCACCTGGGCGAGCACGGAGGACAGGCAGTTGGCGGTGACGGCGTCGGCGTCCAGGTCCAGGAACCAGTCCGGCAGCGGGGTGCGGTGGCGCAGCGCGTTCCGCCCTCGGTAGTCCTCGCCGAAGTGCCAGTAGAGATGCCAGACGTACTCGCGCCACCCGGCGATCTGCCGGACGAAACCCTCGACGCTGTTGAGGGGCGCGTCGCCGTCGCGGTAGGCGCGCTCGGCGCGTTCCACGCATTCGGCCGGGTCGAGGAGTCCGAGGTTCAGCGGCGCGGACAGCAGGCTGTGGCTCATCACCGGATCGGCCGCGAGCATGGCGTCCTCCTGGCTGCCGAAGTCCGGCAGCCGGTGGGTGATGAAGCGCCGCAGCGCGGAGAGCGCTTCGCGGCGGGTCGCGGGGAAGCGTCTGGGGCCGTCACGGCCGACGAAGGTGATGTCGCCGTCGCGTTCCCAGCGGTCGAGGTCGTGGCGGACCTCTTCGTCGATGGCGTCCTCGCGCGGTCGCCAGGGGGGCCGGACGCCCAGCGTCTCCTGTCCGCGCGGCGGGGGTTCGCGGTTGTCGTGGTCGAGGTTCCACCGTCCGCCGGCGGGCTCGTCACCGTCCATGAGCAGGTCGTGGCGCCCGCGGACCCAGCGGTAGAAGTCTTCGAGCCGCAGACTCCGTCCGCCGCCGCGGCCGGCCCACCGCGCGAAGTCGTCGTGGCTCACCAGGAAGCCCTTGGCCGGCAGGACCTCGATGTCCCCGCGGGTACGGACGAAGTCCAGCGCACGGCGGGAGGTGGGGTGACAGACCGTCAACCGGGCGCCGGAGTCGGTGTCTTGGCCCCTCGTCCCGGGGGACGGGTGGCCGAGGGCCGTCTCCAGGCCCTCGGCGTACGTCTCGGCCCGGACGTAGGTGACCCGGTCACCGAGTTCGGCGGCGCGGTGCCGCATCGCCGAGAGCACCAGATGGGCCTTGGCCCGGTGGAAACGGCGCCGGCGCAGCACCGAGCGCGCCTCGATCATGATCAGCGGTGCCTGGGCGTCGGGACCGCCGTGACGCGGGTCGACGAACCGGGGGCCGAGCTGGTCCCCGAACAGCCAGTGGGGGCGTGGCGTCATGGGTTCTGCCTCTCGCGGTCGCTTCCCCGCGCGGGGGCGGCGGCGAGGTGCCCGACCGATGCTGTCAGCCGCCGGCCGTACCCGTACGCAGACACTCCGTGGGCGGGTGCGCCGTCAGCGATGCCGCGCCGCCACGCCTCCGCGCTTCCCCCTCCCGCTTCCGTGCTCCCGCGCCCCGAAGCTTCCGTGCCCCGTGGCGTCAGCGCTTGAGCGAGGTGAGGTAGGCCGCGAACTTCTCCAGGCCGTCGATGTTCCGGGGGCCGCTGATCCCCTCGTTGTAGTCCAGGACGAAGAACTGGTTCTTCCGGACCGCCGGAAGCCCGCTCGTGCGCGGGGACTTCTTCAGGAAGTCGATCTTCTCCTTCGCGGACTGGTCGCCGTAGTCGAGGATGATGATCACCTCGGGTGCCGCCCGTGTGACCGCTTCCCAGTTCACCTGGGTCCAGCGCTCGTCGAGGCCGTCGAAGATGTTCCGGGCACCGGCGGTCGCGATGATGTCGTTCGGCGGGACCTGGCTGCCGGCCGTGAACGGCTGGTCCGTGCCGGAGTCGTAGAGGAACACCGGCAGGGGGTCGGACTTCGGCGCGGCCGAACCGACCTTCTCCACCCGCTCCTTGAGGCCGCGGACGACCTCGGTCGCCCTGTCCTCCACGCGGAAGATCCGGCCGAGCCGTTCGAGGTCGGTGTAGAGACCGTCGAAGGGGGCCGTTCTCTCGGGAAAACCGGGGTAGTTGTAGCAACTCTCGGTGTGCATGAAGCTCTGGATGCCGAGTCTGTCGAGGATCTCGGGTGTGATGCCGCGCCGGTCGCTGAAGCCCGAGTTCCACCCGGCGACGACGAGGTCGGACTTGTGGGAGACGACGAGTTCCTTGTTGAGGAGGTCGTCGCTGAGCATCTCGACCTTCCCGTACTCGGCGGCCCACGGGGACTCGCTCACCGGCGGGTTGGCCGGGGGCATGACGTAGCCGAGTACGTGGTCGGTCAGGCCCAGGCTGAACAGCTTGTCGGCACTGCCGCCTTCGTAGGCGACGGCCCTCTCCGGCACGGTGTACGGGACGGACTCGCCGCACCGGCGCACCTTCACCTCGGCCCCGGGCCCGGTGTCGCTCTCGATGTCGGCGCCGCAGCCGCCCAGCAGGACGGCGACGGTCAGGGCCTGGGCGAGCAGGGCGGGGCGACGTACGGCGGGGCGGCGTACGGCGGGGCGTGGGGACATGGGTCTCTTCCTGTTCAGGGGTGGGTCGGCAGTACGTAGAGCAGTTGCGGGCCGCCGGTGTGCGGGTGGCGTACGACCTCGGCCCGTACGCCGAACACCTCCCGCAGCAGTTCGGCGGTGAGGACCTCCCCGGGCGGGCCCGAGGCGACGAGGCGGCCCCGGGAGAGGACGGCGAGCCGGTCGCAGGCGGCTGCCGCGAGGTTGAGGTCGTGCAGGACGACCAGGACGGTCAGGCCCGATCCGCGCAGCAGGGCGAGCAGTTCGATCTGGTGCCGGATGTCGAGATGGTTGGTGGGCTCGTCCAGGACCAGGATCCTCGGCTCCTGGACCAGGGCGCGGGCCACCAGGACGCGCTGGCGTTCGCCGCCGGAGAGGGTCAGGATCCCCCGGTGGGCGAGGTGGCCGATGTCGAGGCGGGCCATGGTGGCGGTCACCAGGTCCCGGTCCCGTGCGCTCAGCCTCTGGTTGCCGCGCAGATGCGGGGCCCGGCCGAGGGCGACGACCTCCGCGACGGTGAAGTCGAGGTCGACGGAGCTGTCCTGGGTCATGGCGGCGACGGCCCGCGCGCTCTCGCGCGGCGTCAGTGAGGTGAGATCGCGCCCGTCGACGAGCACTGTTCCGCCGGTGGGTCTCAGCGCGCGGTAGACGCAGCGCAGGGCGGTGGACTTGCCGCTGCCGTTGGGTCCGACGAGACCGGTCACCCGGCCGTCGCCGACGCGCAGCGACAGGTCCCGCACCAGAGTCCTGCCGTCGAGTTCGAACGTCAGGCCGTCGAGGGAGAGTTCCATGTCAGCGGCCTCCGAAGAGATAGCTCTTGCGGCGCATCAGGGTGATGAAGACCGGTACGCCGACGAGCGCGGTGATGACACCGAGCGGCAGTTCGCGCGGGGCGGCCAGGGTGCGGGCGAGCAGGTCGGCCCAGACCATGAACACCGCCCCGGCCAGGGGCGCGAGGGCGAGCACCCGTGCGTGTCCGGCGCCCGCCACCAGGCGTACGAGGTGCGGCATGACCAGTCCGACGAAGCTGATCGCGCCGCTCACGGCGACCATGACCCCGGTCAGGAGGGAGGCGAGGACGAGCAGGAACCGCCGGTGCCGGTCGGGGCCGATGCCGAGGCTGACCGCGGTCTCGTCGCCGAGTGCCAGGACGTCCAGGGCCCGGGCCTGCCGGTGCAGCACCGCGATGCCGAGCAGGACGGTCGCGGTCACGACCGGCAGTGCGGCCCAGCTCGCCGCGCCGAAGCTGCCCATCGTCCAGTACAGGACGGTGCTCGTCGCCTCACCGCTCGGCGCGAGGTAGATGATCACGCTCATCACGGCCTGGAGTCCGAACGAGACGCAGACGCCGGTCAGTACGAGCCGCAGCGGGGAGAGCGCGCCGCCGCGCGAGGAGGCCGCGTACACCAGGATTGAGGCGAACAGCGCGCCCGCGAACGCCCCGGCCGACACCGCGTGCAGACCGAGCCCCGCGAGGCCCCCGGTGACCGTGACACCGACGGCGCCGACGGAGGCTCCGGAGGAGACGCCGAGGACGTACGGGTCGGCGAGCGCGTTGCGGACCATCGCCTGGACCGCGACACCGACCGCGCTCAGGCCGGCGCCCACCAGGGCCGCGAGCAGGACGCGCGGGGTGCGGATCTCCCAGATGATCTGGTACGTCGTGATGTCGGCCGCCTCGACGCGGCCTCCGGCGAGCGCCGCCCACAGGAAGCGGGCGGTGTCGGCGGGCGGGACCGGGGCCGGGCCCAGGCCGATGGCGAGGAGTACGGAGCCCGACAGCAGCAGGGCGAGGGCCGCGCACAGGGCCACGACGGCGGCCGGTCGGTGGAGCCGCCCCGCGGGGGTGACGGCAGGGGGGTCGGATACCGGTGGCTCGGCCGGCGTCGGCTCGGCTGCCGGGCCCGGGGTTTCCGGGGTCCCGGTTGCCGGCGTCCGGTGGGCGCCCGGGTCCGGGGCTCCGGTGGGCGTGGACGCCTTCGCGGACACGGGCGTCGTCGGGGTGTGACGGGGTGTCAACGGGTCCGCCGTTCACGCGTGGCCACCGGCGCCGGCGCGGGTGCGCGGTTCCAGTCCATCCGGGACCAGGGGTGGGCGAGGTCGTCGAGCGTGGCCACGGTGCGCGGGGCGAGGTCGTCCACCGCCCGCGCCGTGCGATGGCGGGCGAAGACCGAGTCGGTGTAGCGGTGGCCGGTGTCGGCGGCGATGAAGAGAAAGGTCCGGCCGGGGTCACGGCCGCGTTCCCAGCGGGCGGCGAGATAGGCGGCTCCGGTGGAGAGTCCGGCGAAGACGGCGTGCCGGCGCAGCAGGTCGACGCTGCCGGCGAGGGCGGTGCCGAAGCCCAGCCAGTGCAGGGTGTCGTAGAGGGTGTGGTCGACATTGGCGAAGGGGATGGAGCTGCCGATTCCGGCGATGATGATGTCGGGATCGGGCACGTGCTCGCTGCCGAAGGTGACACTGCCGAACGGCTGGACCCCGACGAGGCCAACACCGGGTGAGTGTTCCCGCAGCCGGCGGGCGAGTGCCCCGGTCGACGCGCCGGATCCGACTCCGCCGACCACCGTGAGCGGGCCGGTGCCGGTCTCCTCGTGGACACGGTCGGCCACGGCCCGGTAGCCGAGGTAGTGGATGTCGTCGTGGTACTGGCGCATCCAGTGGTATTCGGGGTGGCGGGCGAGGATCTCGTGGATACGGGCGACCCGGCGCTTCTGGTCGAGCTTCAGGTCGTCGCTGGGGTCCATCTGCTCGAACTCGGCTCCGAGCACCGCGAGTTGGGTGCGGAGCGTGTGGTCCACGGTCGTGGAGCCGACGATGTGGCAGCGCATGCCGTGGCGATGGCAGGCGAGGGCGAGCGCGTACGCGTAGATGCCGCTGGAGCTGTCCAGCAGGGTGTCGCCCGGCCGTACGGCGCCGGTGTCGAGCAGGTGGCGTACGGCCGCCGTGGCGGAGACCGCCTTCATGGACTCAAAGCGCAGACAGATGAGCCCTTCGTCCAGGCGTATCAGGTCGGGTCGTCCGATCGCGTCGGCGATGTGCTCGTCCATGGCGGGACTCCTCGCTGGTCGTGAACGGCATGAGGGGGGTGGGAGGTTCGGGAGGGGCGGAAGGGGTGGGAGGCGCCGGGTGGCCGGAGCGTGTGGGGCGGGTGAGGTCGTCGGCGGCCGGGGGGCGGGTCGTGAAGGTCCGGGTCACCGGGATGCCTTCGCGGTCCAGGGCGTCCGCGCAGCGGCGGAGCCGGGCCTCCAGTCCGGGGTCCGCGGGATCGAAGAGCAGTCCGGCCACGCTGCCGCTGTGCGCGATCTGTACGCCCACCGCCCCCGTCCGCCCGGCCACCCGCGTGAGGCGGTCGAACTCCGGGTGCCGCAGCACCCGTTGGGCGCGCCGGGCGCTCTCGGTGCTGACGTGCCCGAGCAACCTCACGTCTCCTTCGGCGACCGCCCGCCGCAGCAGGGAGCGCAGCCGCTCGTAGGCGCGTACGTCGTCGTCGCCGCGGGCGGGGGCCGGGAGGGACAGGGTGTCCACGGGCCGCCCCGCCCCCAGGGCGCAGCCGAGCACGACGGCGTGCGGGAGCGCTTCGCCGAGGACTTCGAGGACCCGGCCCTCGCGCTGTGCGAACAGCAGTGGCCGGCCGTCGAGCATCAGCGGGTCGGACGCCCGCTCGGCCCGTACCGCGATACGGGCGACGGTCCGTGACGGCAGCCGCAGCCCGCAGGCGTCGGCGACCGCGCGGACAGCGGCGATGACATCGCTGCTGGACGACCCCATGCCCAGTCCCAGGGGGACGTCACCGGTGAGCCGCAACTCGACCGCGCAGAGCGGAACTTGGGGCCGCCGGACGCGGCACTCGCGCAGGGTGAGGGTCGCGGCGCGCAGTGCCTTCGTCCGGTCGGGCGGGTGGACCGAGTGGGCCCCCGGCGGGGTGTCCGTCCGCAGTACGGCGTCGGCGCGGGTGCCGAGTCCGGTCAGCGGGAGGGTGACGAGAGCGGCGCGGCGCCGGCCGCGGGCGTCGAGGAAGACGCCTTGCAGGATCTCGCCGTGGTGGCAACTGGCGTATCCGGTACCGGAGACGGCCGCCCCGGACGCCCCGGCCGTCACGCGCCGTCCCCGGCGGGCGCGCGGTAGCGGTACAGCGTCGTCGGCTCCGCGCTGAACTGGGAGAACGGGAACGGCTCCGCGGACAGTGCGGTCACGCCGGATCCCAGGAAGGCCCGTGCCACCGCGCTGCCGGTCTGGGCGTAGACGATCAGCGGTACGGCGCGCTCGCGGCACCGGGCGAGGACGGTGTCGAAGGAGCCGTTGCCGAGGGTCATTCCGGTGGCGATGACGGCGTCGGACTCGGCGAGCAGCGTCTCCGCGCTGTCGTCCACGGCGTCGCCCCACTGGGTCGTACGGAGGTTGAAGTCGCAGAGCAGCGGGCTGCCGCCGCGCTCGCGGATCGCGGCGACCAGCGGATTGACCACGCCGATGAGTCCGACCTTCGCACCGGGTGCGATGTCCAGCAGACCGGCCACGGCCGCGTCACGGGCCTTCGCCCGGATCTCCGGGGTGCCCGCGGGAAGGGCCACCGGCTCGGCGCGCGCCGTCCGGGAGTGCGGCTCGGCCTCGGTGAGGTAGGCGTCGAGGGCGGCGATCCGGATCGGCCGGGGGCCCTCGCGCAGCAGTACGTCCAGGGGCGTCCCGGACGCCTCCCGGCAGACGGCGGGATCGATCTCACCGGCTTCGAAGGCGCAGGCTCCGAACGATCCGCCCAGCCTGATGAGTACGTACTGGTTGAGATAGGTGGTGTCGCCGCCGGCGAGGCGGGTGCCGTGGTGGATCCAGAACGCGCTGGTGGCCGTGAGCCCGGCCGGGTCCGGGCCGTGCGCTCCCGCCAGGACGCCGGCCGTCAGACCGTCGACGGTACGGGGGCGGGCGGGGGTCGCGGGGCCGGCGGGGGATGTGGGCGCGGTCATGACCGGGCCCCCAGGGTCAGCCGGAACAGGAAGGTCAGGACGCCGTCCCGCCAGTCGTGCAGATGGTCGATCTCCGCCGTGAACCCCTGGTCCAGGGCGTCGCCCACGATCGTGCGCAGATCGGCGGTGTTGGAGACGACGAGGTGGACCTCACCGCCGTCGGCGAGCAGATCCCGGTCGCGGATGCGGTGGAAGAACCGGGCCACGAGGGGTGCGCCCGCGCAGACGTTGCGCACAACGGCCGGGTCGTCGCTGACCCGTTGGCTGACCGCGGGCGGGTTGAACGTGATGACGTCCAGCCGCACATCCGGCGCCAGGCCGTCGAACATGTCGCCCACGACGGGGACGAAGTGGGTGCCCTCGCGGTCGCCGACGAGCCGCCGGTAGTGGCGGGCGGCCGTCTCCACGCTCTCGGCGTGGATGTCCATCGCGTAGATCTCGCGGGCCCCGCGTACTCCGGCGGCGACGGCCTCCACGCCCAACCCGGCGCCCATGGCGCCGTATCGGCGCCCGCGCACCTCGATCCGGCCGTCGAGCAGCCGCTCGTGGATCATCCGGCTGGTCGCGCCCGGCAGGAAGACACCCGGCGGCGCGTCGAAGTCCCAGCCCTCCCAGGTGTAGGCGCGGGTGGTGTGCGGATCGACCTTCGGCCGGTTGAGCTCGACGATCCGCGCCGCGGGCAGTGGCGGCGGGAGCTGTGCCAGCAGAGCGGGTCCGGTCGCTGTCGGGTCCATCAGGTCCTCCGGTACGAGAGGGGACAGATATGGCCGTGCCCCTGGCAGGGAAGGGCGAGCCAGACCGCACTATAACGATAATCATTTTCATCTTGCTACCCTTGAGTGGTCGCGGACGGCCCCGCCGTCCCGTGACCCCGCCGCGGCCCCACGCACCACCACGCACCATCACGCCCTGTCCCACGGGCACTTGACGGTGGCGGAGCCGTACCAGCCGGTCCCGATGTCAGGAGCGTCACACCGTGCCGACCGCACCCCATGCGACAGAAGTCGCCAACTCCACCCCGCCGCACGCGCGTTCGGTGCTGCGGGACCTCGCATTCCTGCGGCTGTGGACGGGCGCCACCGCGTCGGGGCTCGCCACCTGGGCCCTGCCGTTCGTGCTCGGCCTCGCCGTACTCGACCGGACGCTGTCCCCCGCCGCGCTCGGACTGCTCCTGGCCGCCCGCACCGTCGGGTTCCTCGCGGCGGTGCCTGTCGGCGGGGTGCTGGCGGACCGGCACACCCGGCGCGGAGTCGTCCTCTGGTCGGGGCTGGCCGCCGCGGTCTCCGCTCCGCTGCTGGCGGCGGGACTCGGGCGCTCGCTTCCCCTGATGGCGCTCGCCGCCGCGCTCGCCGGAGCCGGGCAGGGCGCCTGCCGGCCAGCCTTCCAGGCGCTCACGGCGGAAGTCGTCGACGCCGGGCGCAGGCAGCAGGCCAACGCGGCCATGACACTCTCCGTCCGGGTCAGCACCCTCGCGGGCCCGGCCCTCACCGCCCTGCTCGCGGTCGCCCTCGGCACCGGGGCACTGCTCCTGGGCATCGGGGCGCTCTGGCTCGTCGCCGCGCTCACCCCCGGACGCGGCACCCGCGCACCCGACCGCACGCCCGCGTGCGCGTCCGGCGGCGCGTCCGCCGCCGTCACCTCACCCGAACGCCCCTCGTTCCTGGCGGAGTTCGCGGACGGGGTACGCGAGGCGCGCCGGCACCCCTGGTTCATCGCCACGCTCGCCGCGCTGACCGCCGTCATCGCCACCGGCTACTCCGCGACCGGCGTCGTCCTGCCCCTGGTCAGCAGGGACCGGTACGACACCGGTGTGGTCCTCGCGGCGGCCACCACCGCGTACACCGCCGGAGCCCTCGCCGCCGCCCTGCTCATCGCCCGCTGGCGCCCGCCCTCCCAGGGCTGGGCCGCCCTCGCCGGGCTGGCCGCCTACGGATTCGCGCCGCTGAGCCTGCTCCTGCCGGTGCACCCCGCGGTCGTCGTCGCCGCGTACGCCGTCGCCGGAGTCGGTATCGAACTCTTCAACGTCCCCTGGTTCACCGCCACCCAGCGCGAGGTGGCACCCGACAAACTCGCCCGCGTCTCGTCACTCGACTTCATGCTGTCGTACGGGCTCGCGCCGGTCGGCCTCGCGCTCATCGCCCCGGCGATCGACGCCTTCGGCCCCCGCGCCGTACTCACCGTCTGCGCGCTGATCTGTTTCGCGGCCCCGGCCGCAGCCGCCCTCGTACCCAGCGCACGCCACTTCTCCTCGCGCCGGGCGCGGGAAGCGGGGGCGCCCTGAGCCGTGGGCCGGACCGCGTACGGCTCAGGGGTCGCTCCCCGGCGGCGCTCCCGCCGCCGCCCGTTACCTGCTGACGGCGAAACGCATCAGGGCCTGCTCGTCGCCCTGCTTGATCTTGCCCGTCTCGTTGATCACCTGAAGCTTCCAGCCGGCGCCCTCACGCACCGCCTTGGCCACGAGGCACCCGTTGTCGTTGCTGAGCAGGCTCGGCCAGATGTCGGCGACCTGCTGGGTGCTGCCGCCCGTCGCGTCGTACACCTTGAAGCTGATGTTGCGCGCGTTCTGGAAGGAGCTGCGCTTCTTGTACGCGGCGGCGATGAACACGATCGACGTGATGTTGCCCGGCACGCGGGAGAACTCGACGGTGACGGTCTCGTCGTCACCGTCCCCCTTGCCTGTCTGGTTGTCGCCGCTGTGCAGCAGCGATCCGTTCCCCAGCGGGTCGAGGGAGTCCAGCCCCGCCAGCCGTACCGGATCCGCGCCCTGCACCGCGATCGCGATCAGGTCGAGGTCGGTGCCGGCCTTCTGCCGGAGCTTGCCCAGGACTCCCCCGCTGCTTCCCACCGTCGGGTCCCAGGACACTCCGATGGACAGATGCGTCACCCCGTCCAGGTCGGCGGGACCGTCTTCCTTCGTCAGCGTGATCATGCCTAATCCTTCTGATGGCCGGAATAGTGCGATACCTGAAGTGTGCCTGGTGCCCCGCGCGCCCGGTCAACCAGGGCGCGGCCGGTGCTTCGGGGGTGCGGCGCCCGCCACGGGCGGGAGCTACAGGCGGATGACGACCAGGGCGATGTCGTCGCTGGAACCGGCCGTGAGATGGAGACGCTCCAGGAGCGTGTCGGCGAGGGCCTCCGGGCTGAGGTCCGCGCAGGTGCTGAGCGCGGAGGTCAGACGGCCCACGCCGGTGTCGATGTCCTCGTCGCGGCGCTCGATCAGTCCGTCGGTGTACAGGACGAGGGTGTCGCCGACCTCGTACGCGACACTCGCCTGGGGGCGCAGCACATGCTCGGGACGGGCTCCGAGGGGCGGGTCGGTGGCCTGGTCGAGCAGCTCGCTGCTGCCGTCCCGGCGCAGCAGGACCGGCGGCGGATGCCCGGCGCTGCTGTACATGATCAGGTGGCTGCGGGCGTCCACCATGGCCGTGACGGCGGTGGTGGCCAGGGCGCCGTCGAGCGAGCGGGCGTACAGGCCGAGGATCTCCAGCGCCTGGGCGGGGCCGGGGACGGCACGGCTGACGGCCGAGAGCGCGCTGCGGAGCATCCCCATCACGGTGGCGGCCTGGAGTCCGTGGCCGACCACGTCGCCCACCGCGACGGCGAACCGGGAGTCGGAGAGGTCGACCGTGTCGTACCAGTCGCCGCAGACGTTGAGCGAGCCGATGGCGGGGAGGTAGCGCACGGCGATGTTCGGGTGCCTGGCCAGGTCCGGCGAGTGCAGCATCGCCTCCTGGAGCGTGACAGCGACCTGCCGCTCCCGGCCGTGGGCGAGCCGCAACTCCTCGTTCAGCCGCTGGAGTTCACGGGCGCGGGCGTACAGCTCGGCCTCCATGCCCTCCTCGCGCGGGGTCAGTTTCCCGCCGGCCTGATCGCGGAAGCGGCGGGAGCGCACGAAGGCGGTGACGTCCTCGGCGCGGTGGATGATGCACGTCACCCTGCCCTCGGAGTCGACGACCGGGGTGTTCACCGGGGACCACCAGTGCTCAGTGAACCGGCCGGCCCGCCGCGGATCCGGGATGTCGTAGCGCTGGAGCGCCATGGTGTCGGGCTCGCCGGACTTCAGGACGCGGGAGAACGAGGCGGAGAGGTTCTTGACGCCGTCCGCTTCGGGGTCATGGGGGTTGTCGGGGAACGCGTCGAAGATGTACTGCCCGAGGAGCTGCTCCCGGCGCAGCGCCGTCACGCGCAGATAGGCGTCATTGACGTCGATGATCACCAGCTCTGGGTCCAGCACCAGGTACGGACTGGGCGACGAGGCGAACAGAACGGTGTAATCGATGTCCGGCATGATCGCTCCTGACCTGCCCGGTGTTCACTCCTCCCTCTCCAAGCTAAGGCCAAAGCCGTCCGGCCACATCCGCGCCGGTCGGGGCGCGGACGTGACAGGTCGGGTCGCTCACCGGCCACGCGGGGTGAGCGGTGCGGTGGTCGGCGGGCGGGGATCAGCCCCCGGTGGTCAGTAGAGCTTGGCGACGGCGGTGCGGGTGCTGTCGCGGAACGGGGCTATCTCCTCGGAGAGGGTCCAGCCGAGGTGGCTGACCTCCAGAACGGTGACCGTACGGCCGTCGCGGCCCACGGAGATCAGATGCGCGTCGGCGATGCCGATCTCGGGGTGGGAAATGTCGACGTTGTAGACGTCGGCGCCCTCCTCGACGGCGACCGTCCCGTGGTGGAACGCCTCTCCGACCGTGCCCGGGTACTCCACCGCGAGCCGGTCGAGACAGCCGGTGATCCGCTGCTTCACCTTGGCCACCAGTGTCTTCGCCTTGGCCTCGGTGGCGGCGACGGTGGTGGTCTGACGGCCGTTGGTGTCCAGGTCGGTGCGGAAGTCCCGGTAGGAGGTGCCCGCCGCCGGGACGACCCCCTCGGTGCAGACGGAGCCGTACTCCGGCAGGCCCTGCCGCACCGCGTCGGCGACCCACGGGGTGCTGGCGGCGGGCAGCTGGCCCGCGGAGAGGAACTTCGGTGCCGGGCCGGCCGCGGTGGCGGTGGCGAGTGAGGCGAGGGTCAGACCCGTCACCGCGGCGGTCAGTACGGCGGCGCGGACCGCGTTGGCGTACGTCCTCGTGCTGGTGCGGGTGCTCGTGCGGGTCGTGGTCGTGGTCGTGGTCGTGGTCATGGTCGGGCTCCCCCGTCGGCAGTGCTGATGATCGTGGTCGGCTGAACGATCAACAGCATTGGCGGACCGGGCCTGACCAGGCAAGACACCGCGACAGGCGCGGAACGCCCGGGACCGTTCCACCCCCGCTGACGTGCCGTCATATACGGGGAGTGGAACGGTCGGTGGAACGCCGGGCGCCTTCCGGGGGCGGGGCCGCTACGCGATCGGCTTGGTCTTGGTGCAGTTCGTCCACTCGACCCAGGGCCGGGCCCCGCCGTTCTTCGGGCCGGTCGCGTACGACGGGTTGCCGGTGATCGTCTGGTTCTTCTCCTCGTGCGTGATGTCGATGCCGAAGAGTTTGAACCCGGCGGTGAGCTGCCCGGCGGAGATGCCGAAGCCGATGCCGAGGGAGGCGTTCCACCAGTCGGTGTTGGCGTTGTAGTCAAGGCGGGACAGCTTGCCCTTGTCGTGCAGCAGACGCTCCAGGGGACCCGCGTCGCTGCCCGGCACCTCCGCCGCGTCGGAAGGTGTCGGCAGGACGTCGCTGGCGGGGAAGTCGCCCCGGCCGCGCAGCCAGTCCTCCACCAGTTTGCTGTCCGCGTCGTTGTCCAGCGCGACCTCGGCCGACTCGGTGTGGATCTGCGACTTGATGTTGCCGCCACCGCCGCCGACATCGATCGTCACCGGCGTACCCGGGACATTGGCACCGGCACCGACCTGCACGCCGGCGCCCTCTCCGTTCTCCTGGCTGGTGGTGATCACCAGCTTCTCCGGGCGGTGCTCCTTGCCGTCCTTCTCCTCCTGGTCGAACGTCGCCGCGTCGTAGGTCACGGAGACCTGCTGCATACGCGTGGCCTTGCCCTGGGCGAGTTCACCGCCCTTGGCGTCGACGCTGAAGGTGTAGACGAAGGTGATCTTCCCGGCGTCGGGGCCGGTGTTGGCGCGCATGACCACGACGTCCTCGGTCATGCTGCCGGTCCCGAACTCGCCCGAGATGTTGCCCAGGTCGGTGGGCTTGCCGTCCTTGTCCTTGCCGCCCTTGCCCTTCTTGAACCCCTTGCCGAAGCTCACCCCGCCCGACACCTCGGTGCTGGTCTTGGTGATGTCGACGTCGGGGGCCTTCTCCGGCGGCAGATCGGGCTTCTTCTTGTCGGCGTGGTACCCGCAGATCATGCCGAGTTCGGAGGAACGGGGCCCGGCCGGACGCGAGTTGCACTCGCTCTGGGCCTTCAGGTACTCGGTGAACTGCTTGGCGTCCTCCAGGTTCAGCTCCAGGTCCTTCTGCGAGTCGCCGGTCTTGTTGCCGTTGAACAGCCACTGACCGCCGCTGCCGCTGCCCTTCACATAGCTGCCGCTGAGCGAGGCGCTGCCGCCCCACTCCTTCAGCCCGGGGATACCGGCCGAGATGCTGGCGGTCACACCGCCTCCGGACTCGGTCACGCGTTCCAGGGTCACCGTGCCGTCGGACCACTGCTGGAGCTTGATCTGCTCGGAGCTGCTGATCTTGATGAAGAGGATCTGGACGACGACCGTGGTCTTGGTCTGATCCTGGGCGAGGAGGCACTTCGCGGGCTGGAAGGGATCGCCCGGCGGTGGCTGGGGAAGAGGCCCTCCGTCGTCACCGCCGCCCCCGTCGTCGCCGCCCCCGTTGCCGGAGTCGCAGCCCTCCCCGCCGTCACCGGCGTTGACGATGCGGCACACCGCGTCCTTCAGCGCGACCGACGTGTCGTCCGGGACCGTCAGCGCCACGATCGCGCCGACGATCGCGGCGACGACACCTATCAGCGCGACGTACTCGACACCACCCTGACCCCGCTCGCCGCGCCGGGGAGCCCCGTGCGCGCACCGTGTGCCTGTCATCCGGACTCCTCCATCCAGCTTTCCCGGCCTCCCCGCTCGGGAGATCTCCGGAGAGTAGGGAGAGGTCCGGACCCAGTCGCAGGGCCTAGGGGCCCAGCTGTGGGCCCAGCGGAGCGCTGAGCGCGTTAACGGACGCCGAACGGACGCCATACGGGCCATGGCGGCACGGGTACGGGCACAACCGGGCGCCTCCCACGGCACGGCCGGCCGCACTCCGAGCGGTTTCAGGAGAGGGGCAGAGGCGGTTGCCGACGGCATACCGGGCACTCACGGCCGGGCCGTGGGCCCGCGTCCGGGACGTCGGGGCCCGTTCAGCGGACCCGGGCGGCGGTCGGCGGTCGGCGGTCGGCGGTCGGGGTGCACGCGAGGACGCGCCCGCGCGGCTCGCCGGGCCACCGCCCTCAGAACGGAAGGGGCCTGACCCGGGTGACGGTGGGAACGGAGAGGGCGGCGTCGAACGCCAGGGGAAGCGGCGCCGGGACACGGTGGCGCTCTGCGACCGGATCCGGTCCAGCAGCGGCTCCCCGGCCGCATCCGCGGCGACTGCCCCAGGCCGGTCAGCCGGGCAGAGTGCGCTCGGAACCAGTCGGCGAGCAGGGGGAGGACGGATGCTTGTCGGTCATGGACCGGGCTCCCTTCTCCCTGTACATCGCTGGACGCGGACGTGCGCCGCCGTACGGGGCGGTACCGGGGCGCCGCCGTACGGAGACGTCGCGGCGCGGACCGTAACACCGGCCCCCGGTGCCGGGACCCGGGGTGAGCGCGCGGAATGCGTCGGCCGAGGCCGGCGTTGTCGGGTGCGTGAGTCACCCGCCTCCCGTCGACCACGAGCGCGTCCGCACGCGGCTGTCGGCCCAGCGCGCGGACACACGTGCGCGGATCGAGGCCCTGGAGCGCGATTTCGACGCGATCGTCGAGGCGAACGCGCTGGTGGCGGTGGACGACGAGCACGATCCCGACGGGTCGAGCACCGCCTTCGAGCGGGCCCATGTCGCCTCGCTGCTGGCGCAGGCGCGTGATCATCTGCTCGGTCTCGACCAGGCGCTGGAACGGCTGGAGCACGGCGACTACGGGCGGTGCGAGGTGTGCGGCCGGCCGATTCCCGAGGAGCGGCTCGAAGTACGGCCCGCGGCCCGTACCTGTGTGCGCTGTGCCGGTGCGCGGCAGCGCCGGACGGGCCGGACCGCCCCGTAGCCGGATGCGGGAGAAGTGGCATCCGGGGCGCGCCGGAGCGGGACGGCTCACGGGCGCACCAAGTCCTGCACGACCAGCGGGCGGTGACGTGCGGTCAGGGGAGGACGGAACGTGTCGTCGCGGCGGTGGCGGCCCTGACGCATCCGATCGGTCCGGCCGACCGGGCCCTGCCCGGTCGGCCGGCGCGGATCGTGCCCGGCTTCTCCATCGAGGCGGCGGTACGGAAAGAGGCGCGGTGACCGGTCACTGACCGGGAGTTGAGGGGCGGGGGCCGGGCGAGCGGTCCTCGGGGCCGGGGTGCGTCGGCCGCACGTTGGTCGGCTGTACGTCCGTCGGCTGTACGTGCGTGGGCTGCACGTGCGTGGGCTGCACGTGCGTGGGCTGCACGTGCGTCGGTGGTTCGACGTACGACGGCTCGACACGCGTGGGCTCACCGGGGCGGACGGGATAGGACGGGTCAGCCGCGGGGGCCGCCGCCGGCGGCGGGTTCTCGGCCTTCATCGCGCGGACCTCGCTCTTGAGGATCCGGGCCGACTTGCCCGCCGAACGGGCCAGGTCCGGCAGCCTCTTGGCGCCGAGCACCAGAATCACGACGATCAGAATGATCGCCAGCTCACCAAGCCCAAGCAACGGGACCTCCAGGCCACGTGGAGCGCGGTCCGACGCCCCGCACCGGAACGGGCCCGCACTGGTACGGACCCGCCATCTGCTGCCAGAATCTACAGGACTGTAGAGATCGGCGGGAGAGGGCATTCCAGCCTGCGGACGGCCCGCTCCCGAGCCGGAGGGAGACGGTGTGACCGAGCGCGAGGGCCCCGACGAACGTCGGCGCCGGGGGCAGGGTGAACTGGAGTCGCAGGTGCTGGCCGCGCTCCGGGCGGCACCGGGGCCGGTGACCGCGGGCTGGGTACGCGAACGGCTCGGCGGGACCCTCGCGTACACCACCGTGATGACGATCCTGACCCGCCTCCAGGCCAAGAACGCCGTGACCCGCGAGCGTTCGGGCCGCTCCTTCGAGTGGCGCGCCGCCTCCGACGGTGCGGGGCTCGCCGCACTGCGGATGCGCCGGGTGCTGGACGCGGAGTCGGACCGGGAGGCGGTGCTCGCGCGGTTCGTCACCGCCCTGTCGTACGACGACGAGCGGCTGCTCCGCGGCCTGCTGCACGCCACCGAGGACGAGGCGGAGGACTGACCCGTGGGCGTGTTCGTCTTTCTGCCGCTCGTCCTGCCGCTCACGGCGGTGCCGGTCGCGCGACTGGCCGAGCAGCATCTCCATCCACGTCTGGCCACCCGCTTCCTGACCGTGCTGGCCGTGGTGCTGGCCGTGTGCAGCACGCTCTGTCTGGGGCTGCTGGTGGTCGTCGGCACGGCCCAACTGCCCGGCAATCCACTGCCGGACGGCTGGTCGGACCCGGAGGTACGGGACGCGGTGCCGTACGACGAGGTGGCCGGGAAGGCGGCCATCGCCGCGCTGGTCGCGGTGGCGGCGGGGTGCGCGGCCACGGGATGGCGGCACCTGCGGGTACGGCGACGGGCCTGGGGCGCGCTGGCCGGGATGCCCGCACGGCAACTCGTGGTGCTGCCGGACCGGGCGCCGTACGCGTACGCGCTGCCGGGCGGCGGGCGAGGCGGCCGGGGCGGGGACCGGACGGGGCGGATAGTCGTCTCCAGCGCGCTGCTCGACTGTCTCAACCCGGCCGAACGGAAAGCCCTGTTCGCACATGAGCGGGCGCATCTGACGGGGCGTCATCACTGCGGTCTGCTGGCGGTCCGGCTGGCGGCGCGGGCGAATCCCTTACTCCGGCCCTTACAGGCGGCCGTGGCGTACACGACCGAACGCTGGGCGGACGAGGAGGCGGCCCGGACGACCGGCAGCCGCACGCTGGTCGCCCGCGCCATCGGAAAGGCCGCGCTGGTGTCCCGCGGGGCCCCGGCCCCGACCCTGGCCGGCGTCGCCGGCGCGGGCCCCGTCCCCCGCCGGGTCGCCGCGCTGCTGGCCCCCGCACCCGCGGCGATGACATGGCCGTCGTTCTTCACCAGGGCGGGCCTGGCGATCTGGACGGCGGCGGCGGGAACGGTGGGCTCGGCACTGTCCTCGGCCAACGCGACGGTGACGCTCTTCTTCGTCCTGAAGGCATCGGCCCAGCTGTAGCCCCCGCCGGCCGACCCGGCGTCCGGTGCGTGTGCTCGCGAGGCGGGGGACCGCCCTCGTACGGGACGTACCCGGACGGCTTCCGGCAACGCGGCGCGGGCGCGCGCCGGGCGCCGGACGCCAGTTTGAGGACAGGCCCTGGGGCCTGTCGTTCGGATCAGGCCCTAGCCCTCCTCTTCCTCCTCTTCCTCCCCCTCGAAGTAGTCCCCCACCTCGTCCACGACCTCCGCCGCCACCATGCCGCCCGCCACGCCCACGGCCAGACCGGCCGCGCCGAGGGCGACCGCCGTGCCCGTACTCATACCGGAGCCGTGGCCGTGCCCGGAGCCGTGGTCGGAGCCGTGACCGTGCCCATGTCCGTACCCGTGGCCGTGGTCCGCGTACGCGCTCGCGAGACGGTCCATCCAGCCCGCCACCACCGTGTTCCAGTCGGTGTGCGGCACCTCCTCGTGCCCCACCGTGTGCCGGTTCAGCGCGTCGTCCACGCCCGCCTCGCCGCGTCCGTCGGCCTCCAGGACGACTTCCGTCGCGCCGGGGTGCGCCAGGAACGTGACCTCGACCTCGTTCAGCAGGTGGGCGTAGGCCGGCGCCGGGATCAGCTCGATCTCCTGGTAGAACGGCAGCCGCTGGCCCGTCCCGTTGATGTGCCCGAGCTCCAGGTCCGCCGACCTGAACCCGAAGCCCAGCTGCCCGAACGCCTCCAGCACGGCTTCCTGCACCGGCAGCGGCCGTACGGCGAGCGCGTCGAAGTCGCCCTTGTCCCTGGCGCCGGACAGCTCCAGGTCCGTGACCACGCCCAGGCTGATCCCGAGCGGTTCACCGTGCAGCTCGGTGAACGGGATCTCCCACGGCACGGGCACCGCGAACGGCACGGTGTACGACTCGCCCTCGCCCAGCCGGAAGCCCCCGCCGACCTCGTACCGCTCGAAGCCGACGTACCCCTTGCTCTCGCCCTCCTCGTGCTCCGCCTCGACATGGGCGACCAGTTCCAGGTCGACGCGGTCGACGTCGTACGACGCGCTCCCGCCGACCAGCCGGACCTCGCCCCGCAGGGTGCCTCCGGGCAGTACCGCACCGGCCTCCAGCACCGTCTCCACCGTCGGCCCGCCGACGCCGAGTGAACCGAGCAGTCGCTTGAACACCATCGAGGTGTTCCCTCCTTCGTTCCCGGACTCCAGTTACGGAAAGCACCTCTACAGACCTGTAGAAGTGAGCACCAAGCATAGGGACAAAGCCGCCCGGCGGAGTCGCCGAACGCACATCCCCCGCCAGGACACGCGTGACGCCCCGGCCCGCCTTCCGGGGGCCGGGGCGTCACGGGTGTCGCGCGCCTCGGGCGTCACACCCTGACCGCGTCCTCGCTCTCGCTGGCGTCCGCAGCGCGCTGCTCGGGAAGGAGCTCGCGCTGGAGGCTCTCGCCCTCGATGTCGAGGTTGGGCAGCGTCCGGTCGACGAACCGCGGCAGCCACCAGGCGGCGCGCCCGAGCAGCGACATCACCGCCGGGACCAGCGCCATGCGCACGATGAACGCGTCGACGAGCACACCGATGGCCAGCGCGAAGCCCATCGACTTGATGATCGGGTCGGGCATGAAGACGAACCCGCCGAACACGGCCGTCATGATCAGCGCGGCGGCGGTGACGACACGGGCGTTGTGCCCCATCCCGCTGACGGTCGCCTGCTGCGCGCCGGCGCCGTGGACGTAGTCCTCACGCATCCGGGAGACGAGGAAGACCTCGTAGTCCATGGCCAGCCCGAACAGGATGCCGATCAGCAGGATCGGCAGGAAGCTCACCAGCGGACCGGGGGTGTCGACGCCCAGCAGGTCGGCGAGATGCCCCTGTTGGAAGATCGCCACGGTGATGCCGAAGGTGGCGCCGATGGTGAGGAGGAAGCCCAGCGCGGCCTTCAGCGGCACCAGGAGCGAGCGGAAGACCAGCATCAGCAGCAGGATCGACAGACCGACGACGAGCAGCAGATAGACGAGCATGGCGTCCGCGACCTTCTCGGAGACGTCGATGCCGATGGCCGTGGTGCCCGAGAGCGCGACATCCGCCCCCGCCGCCCCCGGGACGTCCCCGATGTCCGCCACGCGGTCACGGACGGTGCGCACGACCTCCTCGGTGGCCTCGTCCGTGGGCCCGGCCTTCGGGATGACGGTGAGGAGTGCCGTGGTGCCCTGCTCGTTCAACTGCGCCGGTGTGACGGCCAGTACGTCCTCGGTGCCCTGGATGCGCTTCGCCGCCTCCTTCGCGGCGACACCGGTGGCCGCGGCGTCGTCGCCCGAAACGACGGCGATCAGACGGCCGTTGAAGCCGGGACCGAATCCCTCACTGGTGAGGTCGTACGCCTCGCGGGTCGCCGAACCGGCGGCTGCGGTGCCCGCGTCGGGAAGCGCCAGGCGCATGTCGGCGGCGGGCAGGGCCAGTACGCCGAGGCCGAGGATGCCGGCGAGGAGGACGGGGACGCGGAAGCGGGTGACGGTCCGGCCCCAGCGGAAACCGAAGCCCTCGCGGGACCCGGCGGCCGGGCCGTCCTTCGACATGCTGACGGGGGTGTCGCCGTCGCGCTGCTTGCGGGGCAGTACGCGCAGGCCGGCGAAGCCGAGGAGCGCCGGGAGGAGGGTGAGCGCGACCAGGACGGCGACGGCGACCGTACCCGCCGCGGCCAGGCCCATGACGCTCAGGAAGGGGATGTTGACGACGGTCAGCCCGGCGAGGGCGATGACCACGGTCGCGCCCGCGAAGACCACGGCCGAACCGGCGGTGCCGACCGCGCGGCCGGCCGCCTCCTCGGCCTCCGTGCCCTCGGTCAGGTACTGGCGGTACCGGGAGGTGATGAACAGCGAGTAGTCGATACCGACGGCGAGGCCGAGCATGAGCGCCAGGATGGGGGCGGTGCTGGTGAGTTCGACGACGCTGCTCAGGGCGAACAGCCCGGCCATGCCGGCCCCGACGCCGACGAGCGCGTTCAGCAGCGTCATACCGGCGGCCACCATCGAGCCGAAGGTGACGACGAGGACGCCCGCGGCGATCAGCACACCGATCGCCTCCGTGGAGCCCACCTCCACCTCGGCGCTGAGGACTTCGCCCCCGTGCTCGACCCGCAGCCCCTCGGCGTCGGCGCCGGCCTTCTCGTACGCCGCGCGCTGCGCGTCGGTCACCTCGTCCACGGACTTCTCGAACTGCACCTGGACCAGGGCGTACCGGCCGTCCTGGGAGACGGCGCCGGCCTGGAACGGGTCCACCGCGCCGACCACGCCGGGCACGGCGGCGGCGTCCCGTACCACCGGCGCGACCATGGCCGGGGCGAGCTTCCCGCCCTCGGGCGCGGCTATGACGATGGTGCCGGTCGTGCCGCTGGCCTGTGGGAACTGCTCCTGGAGCGAGTCCAGGGCGCGCTGGGACTCGGTGCCGGGCATGGTGAACTTGTCGCTGCTGGGGCCCATGAAGGTGGCGGCGGCTCCGCCCAGCACGACGAGCAGGAGGAGCCATACGGCGACGACGCGCTTGCGCCGGCGGAAGGAGAACCGGCCGAGCCGGTACAGCAGGGAAGCCATGGCGAAGGTTTCTCTTCTCGGTGGTCGGTGGGGGACGGGGAACGCGTGTGATCGGTCAGTCGGGGCCGGGGGCGGCGAGGGTGCGCAGCGCGCCGCGGACGAGTTCGTCGCGCAGCTCCTGATCGGGTACGTCGACATCGCTGGCGCCCGTCACGAAGACGGCCCCGAGGACCATGTAGGCCGCGACCACGTCCCGCGCGGCCTTCGAACGGCCCGCGAACGCGTCCAGCAGCCGGTCGACGGTGCCGGGGATGCTGCCGAGCGCGGGGTGCGCGGTCATGCCGGGGATGTCCTCGAAGAGGATCTTGATCTCGCGCCGGAAGCGCATGGCGAGATCGACGTAACCGGTGACGGCGGCCTCCGTCGCGGCCCGCCCGTCGAGGTCGAGCAGCCGGGCGTCGAGCGCGGCGAGCCCTTCGCCGGCGGGGGTCAGCAGCTCGGTGAGGATCGCTTCCTTGCTGGTGAAGTGGTAGAGCAGGGACGCTTTCGAGCAGCCCACGGTGGTCGCGATGTCGTGCAGCGACGTGCCTTCGTAGCCACGGGTCGCGAACAACTGCAACGCCGATTCCAGGATGTGTCCGCGCAGGGCGGAGGCGGGCCGTGCCATGCGTCCACCATAACTGTCCGATCGGTCAGCATTGGTGGACGGGGTGGCCGGGCACCTCGCACGGCGCCGAGCGCCTTCGGGCGGGCCCGGCGGTGATCCGCGAGGCGCACCACGGCGGGCCCGGCGGTGACCCGCATCACGGGACTGGCCTGCGCTTTCTATTGTTGTGGGGGACGCGCGACGTACGTGCTCGAACCCGAACCCCCGCGACCTCCCCGACCTCCGCGCCGGACGCCCGAACCGTCCGGCGGGATCGCCCCCGCCCCGCGCCCCCCTTTGGAGACAACTGATGGATGCCGTACCGCTCGCCCTCCCGCAGGAACCCGCGGGCGGCATCGCGGGCTGGGCCGCCGATCTCGTGGACAGGATGGGGGCGCCGGGCGCGGGTCTCGCCATCGCGCTGGAGAATCTCTTCCCGCCGCTGCCGAGCGAGATCATCCTGCCGCTGACCGGCTTCGCGGCGGGCCAGGGAGTCATCAGCCTGGAGTCGGCCCTGTTCTGGACCACGCTCGGTTCGGTGGTGGGGGCCGCCGTCCTCTACTGGGTGGGGATGCTCTTCGGCCGCGAGCGGATGCACGCGATCTGGGCGAAGCTGCCGCTGGTCAAGGACGCCGATCTGGTGCGTACGGAGGAGTGGTTCGCCAAGCACGGCACCAAGGCCGTCTTCCTGGGCCGCATGGTGCCCATCTTCCGGAGTCTGATCTCGGTGCCGGCCGGGGTCGAGCGGATGCCGCTGCCGGTCTTCATATCCCTGACGGCCCTCGGCAGCCTGCTGTGGAACTCGGTTCTGGTGCTGGCCGGTTACTGGCTGGGCGACCAGTGGCACCTGGTGGAGACCTACGTCGGGCTGTTCTCCAAGGTGATTCTCGGCCTGGTCCTGCTCGCCGTCGTCGCCTACGCGCTCACGCGTCTGCCGCCTCTCGCCGGTACCGGCCGGCGCCGTCGCCGGCGGGGGCGGGCGGGGAGGGACTGAGGCGGGTGGTCCGGGGCGGAGTCGGGGCACCCAGGGCCGACCCGGGCGGCGGCGGTCTGTACGGTCTGCGGAAGCGGCGGCAACCGGCCGTCAACAGGAGGTACGTGTCGTGATCGGCATCTCGGACATCGAAGCGGCGGCGGGACTGATCGCCGGACATGTCGTGCGTACGCCGACCGTCGAGAGCCCGGGGCTGTCGGCGCTGCTCGGGGTCCCCGTCACCGCCAAGCTGGAGCTGCTCCAGCGCACCGGCTCCTTCAAGGCGCGCGGGGCGACGGCGAAGCTCCTGTCCCTGGGCGAGGCGGACCGCGCGGCCGGGGTGGTGGCGGTGAGCGGCGGCAACCACGCGATCTCCGTCGCGGTCATGGCCGAGGCGCTCGGTGTGAAGGCCACCGTCGTCATGGCGAAGTCCGCGCCCGCCCGCGCCGTGGAGATCGCGGAGGCGGCCGGCGCGACGGTACGGCTGACCGACACGATGGACGAGGCGTTCGCGCTGATGTCCCGGCTCCAGGCGGAGGGACTGACCATGGTCCACCCCTTCGACGACCCGGTGGTCGTCGCCGGACAGGGCACGGTCGGTCTCGAACTCGCCGAGGACGCGGGCGACGGGGTCACGGATGTCCTCGTCTCCATCGGCGGCGGCGCACTCGTCTCCGGTGTCGCGGCGGCGCTGCGCGCGCGGCGGCCCGGCGTACGGATCTGGGGTGTCGAGACCGTCGGCGCGCAGGCCATGTCCGAGGCGCTGGCGGCCGGGGGGCCGAAGCCGGTACGGCTGTCGTCCATCGTCTCCACGCTCAGCGCGCCCACGGTCTCGCGGATCACCTACGACCATGTGAGCGAGCTGGTCGGTGAGGTGCTCGTCGTCACGGACGCCGAGGCCGTGCAGGGCACCCTCGACCTCGCCGACCACGCGAAGGTCTGGGCCGAACCGGCCGCGGGCTGTCTGGTTCCGGCCGCCCGCCGCGTGATCGAACGCGTCGGCGGCGGGGCCCGTCTGGGCCTGGTGCTGTGCGGCGGCAACGCGACCACGGGGGACGTCATGTCCTGGGCGGAGCGCTACCACCTCCGCTGAGCGGCCGGCCCCGGGAGCCCCCGGACGGCCTCCCACGGGCCCGGACCGGGCCCTCGATCGTCCCCGGCGACGCGGTCGCCGGGGATTCTTTGCGTATCCGTATGTCGGGGGACCCGGATAGGCGGGCGGCACGGGCGCACGTAATTTGCTGGCGATCCCCCCAATGTACGGGGCCCGTTCCAGGGGCCCGAGACGCGCGGCGTCGTCCACGACGGGTCGCACCGGCATGAATGTGCGCCGCTCCCCCCACAAGGAGATATGTCATGCTCTCGTCAATCCGAAGAATCGCTGGGGCATCGGCCGTCGCCGCCGCCCTTCTCTTCGCGCTCCCCACGTCGGCCAACGCCGTCGAGAACAGTGACATCGCCCGCCCCGCCGCCGTGACGCAGTCCGCCGAGGCCGCCGTCGCCGCGGACGCCACCCCCGCCCCCCGCTTCGAGACCGGCGACGCCGGCAACCTGTCGGACCTGCCGACGGTGAACGCCGACGAGCGAGCCGTCAGGGTCCCGGCCTGGAGCTACCACATCACCTCGTCCTGCAGCGGTCGCGAGGGCGCGATACGCCAGGGCGCCAACTACTGGGGCTCCGCCACCGAGACGGCGTCCAGCGGCACACCCGTGTCCTGTGTCGGCGGCTATGTCCAGGGCTGCGGCGGAAGCAACGTCGTGGGCTGCAACTGGGGCGCCGGCCAGCGCATCGAACTGTCCACCATGGTCGGCGACTTCGCGCTGCTGGCCGCCCACGAGTTCGGCCACAACTGGTACGGGCACTCCGGCACGGGCTGCGCGAGCTGGGCCAGCCAGGCCGACGTGATGCGCACGACCATGTGCAGCTGATCCACTGCCCCCTCGGTCCTCCGGGATCCGGGCCGACGATCACTCGCCGAGCGGGCGGGCCGACCACGCACGACGGTCGGCCCGCCCTCCGCCGTCCCCGGCCGCCCGCCGCGCCGTCGCCAGGCCGTGTCTTCGAAGTCCCGCCTGGCCCGCGACGCCCGGCGCGGCACCTCGCCGCGCGGTCGCAAGCCGGCCGGGTACGCCCGGTACGAGACCGGTCCTCCGCCTCCCGACGCACCGCACCGCACCGGCCGCCGCGGGCCCCGCCCCGCGGGCGGACGGCGCTACGTCGAAGACACGACCCAGGCGCCGTCGCCCTCCTCGTCGCCGCGCGTCGCGCGGGCGCGCGACACCTCCTTCGCCAAGCCCTGCCGACTGGCGATACCGAGCTTGCGCATCGCCCGCGCCACATGCTGTTCCACCGTGCGCGGCGACAGATACAGCGTCGCCGCGATCTCACGGTTCGTCAGACCCGTCGCCGCCAGTTCCGCGACCTCCCCCTCACGCGGGGACATCCGCTCCGCGTACGCCGGGCGGCCCGGCGACCGCCGCCCGGCCGCCGGACGGCAGGCGCGCAGCGTCGCCCGTACGCGCGCGGCGTCCCAGACCGCGCCGAGCGCGGTCAGCTCCGCCACCCGGCGGGTGAGGTCCTCGACCGCCGCGTCCACCTCGTCACCACCGGGCCCGCCGCCGAGCAGGAGCGTGCAACGGCCCGCGCCCTCGGCCATGAGCGCGCGGGCGTACGGGTGCGGCAGCCCGGCGTACGCGGCGCCCGCCCGCTGGAAGCACTGCCGGGCCTCGGCCAGTTCGCCGTCCGCCTCGGCCAGCACGGCCCGGCACCAGTGCAGGGCCGCCGACGCCGACGGGGCGTCCCGCCCGGTCAGCCCGGCCGCGAACTCCGCCACCACGCGCCGCGCCGACTGCCGCTGCCCCGCGCCGGCATGGGCGAGGACCACCCAGGGGGCCAGTTCGGCGCCCCAGACCCAGACGCCCTTCCCGGCGAGCCACGCCCAGGCCGAGGTGGCGGCCTCGGCCGCCGAGCCGACGTCCTGCCGGGCGAGCAGAAGCCGGATATGGGCCCCGGCGGCCGTGGCCGCCACCGGGGCCTCGCACGACTCGTAGACCCGGTAGGGCGGTTGGGCCCGGCCCTGGACGGGCCCTTCGACATGCCCGTGCGCACGGTCGGCTCGCGGGAGCCAGTCCCGCACCGCCTCCCAGTCGCCCCTCGCCAGCGCCAGCAGGGCCAGTACGACACGGGCGTCGCTCGCGCTGCCGTCCTCCGCCACCAGCCCCGTACACCGTTCGGCCAGGCCCTCCCAGCGGCCGGTCAGCCAGTCGCGGAACAGCGCCGTACCGCGTCCCACCCGCTCCAGGAACGGCGCGCCGCTGCGCGCCGCCAGTTCGATGCCCTCGGTCAGCAGCTCGTCCGCACGCCGGTAGTGGCCCAGATACACCGCGCCGTTCGCCGTGTTGCACAGTCCCCGCGCCACCTGCTGGCGGCCCGCCCGGTCCGGGCAGTCCCGGGGCAGCCGCGCCACCAGCCGCCAGGCTTCCAGGTCACCGGTGTTCATCAGGACGGTCGCCCGGCAGGCGGCGGTCGCCGTGCGCGCCGCCCGGTCCCCGGACGCCTCGGCCGCCGTCTCCGCGCGCTCCAGCCAGGTCACGTTCTCCTCCAGCGAGGCGCCGGGGAAGAACGGGTTCGCCAGCGCCGCCATCGCCCGCGCCGCGAGCGCGGGCCGCTCGGCCTCGGCCAACTCGTCCGCCGCGCGGCGCAGTTCCGAACGCCCCTCCTCGAAACGTCTCTTGCGGTTGTGCAGCAGCAGGCCCAGTTCGAGCCGGATCTCGCCCCGGTCGGCGGCGGGCAGCGCCGGGTCCTCGACGATCCCGCGCAGGATGCGGGCCGTCCCCTCCGAGCGGCGGCCCAGTACGGCGCCGCGGGCCAGCGTCAGCGCCAACCGCCCCCGTCTGTCGGCCGGCAGACCGCCGCCCTCCAGCGCCTCCTCCAGCAGTGCGACGGCGGCCTCGTCGTCGCGCCCGAGGTGCTCGGCGGCCCGCAGCCAGTCCTCCGTCCGGCCGCCGCCGCGCCAGTGGCGCGCGACACGGGCCCACGGCGCCGGCTCGCGCGCCGCGAGCAGCGCCGCCGCCCGGCGGTGCAGCCGCTCCCGTACCGGGCCCGGCAACTCCGCGTACAGGGCCGTCGCCGCCAGCGGCACCGCGAATCCGTACCGCCCCTCGCTCGTCTCCCGCAGGACCGAGCCCTCCAGCGCCGCGATCAGCGCCGTACCGCCCTCGTCGCCGTGGAGGCCCGCGACCGCCGCCAGGTCCTGGGCACCGGCCGGCTCGTCCAGCACCGCGGCGGCCCAGACGACCGGGCGGTACGGCTCCGGCAGCGCGGCCGTCCGCTCCAGCACCAACTCCGCCAGCCGGACCGGCACTCCGACCGCGTCCACGTCGGCGGCGGTGAATCCGCGGTCGCGCACCTCGCGGTCCCGCGCGTCCCGGTGCCGCACGCCGGGGTCCGCCGCGTCGCGGTGGTGGCGGCCGTCGCCGTCGCCGTTCCGGTCGTCGGCGGCGTCCCGCACCATCCGCAACAGGTCGACGAGCACCTGCGGCACACCGCCCGAACGCTGCCGGAGCCGGGCCACGAACTCCTGCGGACACCGCCACGCCCCGAGCAGCTCCCCCGCCACCGAGCGCACCTCCCGCTCGTCCAGGGGCTCCAGCCGCCACCGCGCGACCGAGAGCCGCGCCGGATAGTCCACCGCCCGGCCCAACGGCAGCCCGTGGCAGGGCAGTTGCTCGGGACGGTAGGTCAGCACCGCGGCGAAGGGCGCGGGCGGCTCCCTCAGCAGACCCCGCAGCAGGGCCAGACAGTCGTCGTCCGCGTGGTGGAGGTCCTCCGCGACCAGGAGGCCGGGGCGGGCCGAGGCGAGCAGGGCCTCAAGCGCCTGGTACGCGGTGAGCCGCACCCCGTGCTGAGCCGTGTCCCGCCCCGCGTTCCGCTCGTCCGCGTTCGCCGGCCCGGCCGGCTCGCCCCGCCCGGCGCGTGGCTCCGGCCCGGGCGGGTCCGCGACCACCAGAGCGCCCGACGCCCGGAACGTGACCACCAGCCGCGGCACCGCCCGCGCCCGGGGCGACTCCAGCAGCCGGTGCACCAGTCTGCTCTTCCCCGTCCCGGCGTCGCCCTCGACCAGCACCAGCGCCGGTTCCTGCCCGGCCGCACCGTTCCCGGCGCCGTTGCCCGCACCGCTGCCGGTACCGGTGCCGGGCAGCGCGGACGCCAATCGCCGCTCCCACGTCTGTTCGTACACGAGAGGCCACTCCTCACGGTCGTCGCACACCGGTCGCCGCACCGGCCCGTCCGGGACGCGGTCGCAGACCACCGCCCTCCGGTGTCCGCTGCCTATCACGCATCGACATGTACAGAACAGACAGCACCCGGCCACCCGCGGCCGTCCGCAGTCGCGTTCCGCCGTCGAACTCTCGTCCGCGACGGCCGGCCGACGGTGGGGCACCCGGCCGCCAGACGCAGATGTGCGCGAATTCCTGGAACTCGTACGAGGGAATCCCGTTCCACTTTCTCCCCAAGACTCACCGGCGGGTGATTTCGTGGCGAATTCTGGTCGTTGGTAGGAGCAGTGAAGCGGAAGTGCTCCTGCTCGCTCGCGTCCGGATCCGGTGCACCGCCACCGCGGGACGCGCAGGGTCACTTGCCGGACGGCGACACCCCCCACCTCAGTCCTTGGAGCCACCCAGTGCCTGTGCCCACCGACGCGATCACCAGTTCACGTACCCCCGCCGCCGACGGCGCCCCCACCCTTCCGCCCCAGGCCACGGAGACGGCAGCCGGGAACACCGGGCAGCCGGCGGAAGTCACCGAACACGATCTGACCTTCGACGGATTCCGCTACACCTGCCGGATCGCCCGTCAGGGCCAGCCCGGCACCGAGCCCGTCGTGATCCTCGGCGGCTCCTCGCAGGACCGGCATTCATGGCAGCGGCACGAGAAATGGCTCACCCCGCTCAGTTCCGTGATCACCGTCGATCTGCCCGGCTACGGAACCGCCGACTTCCTGCCCGCCGTGTACGGCGTCGATTTCCTCGCCGCCGCCGTACACCACGCCGTCCGGGAACTCCGCATCCCCCGTATCAATCTGGTGGCCGCCTGCTACGGCGGAGCCATCGGCGTACGGTTCGCCCAGCACTACCCGCACCTCCTCGAACGGCTGATGCTCGTCGGGATGACCACCGTCATCCCGGACGACTACGCGGCGGCGATGGAACGTTGGGACGGCATGATCCAGCGCGGTGAGACGGAGCCCATCGCCCGGGAACTCGCCGACCGCTTCATGTCGCCCCCCGGCACCGGCCATGTGCGCAAGAGGGCCGCCGTCGCCCGCCTCGTGCATCAGCAGATCGCCTCGCAGAGCCCCGAACAGCTGCGCATGTCCGCCGAGCACAACTCCCGGCTGATGCGCCACGAGTGGTACCGCCCCGAACCGGTCCCCGCCGTTCCCAGCCTGGTCGTCACCGGTGAGCACGACACCCTGACCACACCCGCCATGGGCCGCACGATGGCCGCGTGCCTGCCGTCGGCCCGGTTCATGACCATCGAGGAGACGGACCACCTCGCCCCGGTGGAACGCATCGCCGACTTCGCCGACCTCATGGCGCGCTTCTGCACCGACCGCCCACTGGAGGGCCTGCCCTACGCCTCCGAACCCGAGTCGTTCGGCACGTCCCGGCGCGCCTGACCGTTCCCCCGGCCGACCGTTCCCCCGCCCCGGCGGGCCGGCGCACGAGCGCCGGCGAGTCGCACGGTCTTTCCGGGGCAGGAGGCTCTCATGGCATTGTTCGGAAACGCACACACCATCAATCCGGCCACCGCACAGCAGGACTACGCCCGGCTGCTGGGCCAGGGCGAACAGGTGCACGCCGCCTACCAGTTGATCCGTGACAGCATCCTCTTCACCGACCGGCGGCTGATCCTCATCGACAAGCAGGGGATGACCGGCAAGAAGACCGAGTACCACTCCATCCCGTACCGGAGCATCACGCACTTCGCCGTGGAGACGGCCGGCACGTTCGATCTCGACGCCGAGCTGAAGATCTGGCTCTCCGGCGCCACGGTGCCGATCGAGAAGACCTTCACCAAGGGCGTCGACATCTACGAAGTGCAGGCCATCCTCACGCAGTTCGCGGCGCGGTAGCCGACGGCTGTCGGGGCCGCCTTCTCAGGACGCGGACGGCGGCTCCTTCGGGGTGATCAGCAGCGTGACCGTACGGTTGCGGGGCGCGTTCGCGGCGGTCGCCGGGAAGGGGCCCCGCCGCTGGTCCGCGCTGACCAGCCGGAAGTCCGTCAGCCGCAGGTCGCTGTCCTGCGCCAGGTACTGGGCCGCCACCCGGGCCCGGTTCAGCGCGACCACCGATCCGCCGCTCGGGGCGCCGCCCGGTACGGCCACGGAGTGGCCCACCACGGTCGTCTCCACCCCCGTACCGGCCCCGGCCGCGTCACCGGACTCCAGGTCGGAGAGCCTGCGGCCGATCTCCGTCAGCGCGGACGCGCCCTGCGCACCGATCACGGAGTCGTACGGGAACACCCCCGTGCTGAAGACCAGTTGGACATCGCCGGCGTGCCGGCGGATCTCCACCCCCGGCATCGCCAGGCGCTCCGCGACCGTGTCCAGCGTGCTGTCGCGCCGCGCCGCGGCGGCCGTGTCGCCCGCTTCGAGCGCATCGAGTCGCTCCTTGAGGGCATCGGCCCGGCGCGACTCCTCCCGCAGCCGCTCCGATCCGGTGTCCGCCTCGGCCACCGAGTCCGCCGGCTGCCGGTCGCCGTCGCCGCCGTTCGCGAGGAGCCAGCCGCCACCGCCGATCAGCGCGACTCCCGCCAGCGCGGCGGCGACCACCGCGACCCGGCCGGTGTGGACGACCGGGCGGGCGTGCCGCCGTCCTGCGGCGATCTTCGCGAGGGTACGGCGGCCGGCCGCCGCGTCCGGGTCGCCCGGCGCGATGGCCTCCACCCGCGACCAGCACGTGTCCGCCTCGGTCAGCTCCCCGCGCTGGGCATGCACCTTGGCGCGCAGATTGAGGGCGGCCAGGACCGTCGTACGAGGGGCGGGGGCGCCCGGGCCGGCCGACTCCCCCTTCCGCCCCGGCTCCCCCGGCTCGTCCAGCGGGCCCAGCCCGTCCAGCAGCCGGGCCGCCAGATCGAGGTCACCCGCACGGGCCGCCGAGTGGGCCCGGTGCACCGCCAGTTGCAGGCTCAGTGCCCGTGCCCCCGCCGGGTCGGTCACCTCCCCCGTACCGCCCGCCGTATCCGTCGCGTCCGTCACGCCGCTCACCCCCTGCCCAGCCAGACGACCTTGTCCTGCTCGTCCTTGGGCAGCAGCCGGTACAGCCGCTGGTTCACCGCGTCCAGCCCCTGCCGGTCGTTCGCCGCGATGGCCCGCTGCCCCTCCTGGATCAGCGGTCCCGCCTGTCCGGACGACCGGAGCATCTCCTGAAGCGTGTAGAACAGCTTCACGGCCCAGTCGGGGCTGCGCCGTTCGAGTTCGAACAGGAGCCTCCCCGTCCGGTCGATGAGCCCGCGGACGGCGACCGAGTCCTGTGCGTCGATCGCCTCGTCGGCCCGGCTCCGGATCGCGGCCAGCTCCTGCCGGTCGGCCGCGTCGCCGTGCTGACGCACGAGTTCGTCGGCCTCCGCGATCGCGGCCCGCAGGTCCTGTACGAGACCCGGCAGCCCCACCGCGTCCGCGATGTCGTCCAACTCCGCCTCCAGGTCGCGCAGCCGCTCCTCCGCCGCGGCTGCGGCCCCGACGTCCACCGTCGACGCGTCGACCTGGTCGCGGGCGGTGCTGACGGTGCGCTCCTCGTCCAGCTTGGCCAGCCGCCGCTGGGCGTCGGCCGAGCCCGTGTCGGACACGAACCCGCGCAGCGCCCCGAGCCGCTCCTCCGCCTGCTCCAGCGACTTCCGCAGCTCCTCGGGTTCCGTGGTGCGGATGTTGTCGAGGTCGATCTCGGCCTCGAACTGCGCCTGCACCAGCGGCACATCGGCGATCACCGTCACCATGCTGGACCTGTCGACCTCGACGGTCACCTCGACCTCGCTGCCCGCCGGCAGGTCGATCCGGATGTCGCGGGGCCGGATCTCCAGCATGCCGACACCACGGTTGCGGTCGGCCCGGCTGCGTTCGCCCTGGATGACCGGGATGCGGATTGTCGCGTCGCCGTCGGAGCGGTGCAGGGCCGCCGACGTACGGAACACCTCACGCACCGAGGTCGGCAGTGTGGCGCCCTTGCGCAGCATCGGTGCGAAGACCTGCTCGGCGAGCTGGATGCCCAGCGAGTGCGCGAGCCGTACGCCGCCGAACTCCAGGTCCCGGTGGGTGATCGTCAGCGTGTTGGAGGCGAGTTCGCAGCGCGCGCCCGACGGGTCGGTCAGCTCGACGAAGAACTTCGACGTGGTGTGCGGGTCGACGGCCACGTCGGTCACGAAGACACCGTCCGCGTTCGGCGAGATGGCGGCGGAGCGGAACGGCGGCTGTCCGTCGGGGTTGTTCAGGGTGACCGTGTAGCCGGTCCAGTCCACCTCCGCCGAAGCCCCCGCCGAGGACTCCGCCGCCGGTTCCGAGGCGCCGCGCAGGCGTCCGCCGACCGTGGGCTGGAGGGTGGTGACACTCGGCTCGTACGACAGCTCGACGGCGAACTGCCCCGCCGGCACCGGCGCCGACCTCGACTGCGGGATCCGCACCGTGCTGGCGAAGATCGCCGCGCCCCGGGCGACGACCGTCGTCGGGTCGAGGCTCACGTCGAGTTCGATGCCGAGACCGTGTCGCGGGTCGGCCAGCCGTTCCCGGAGGCCGGGCGAGAGCGTGACGCCGCCGACGAGCAGCAGCCGGTCGATGTCGTCCGGACCGAGCGCCGCCTCGGCGAGCGCGTCCCGGCAGAGGTTGATCGCGCGGACGTAGAACGGTTCGGCGATGGTGTCCAGTTCCCCGCGCGTCAGGGTGTGTTCGAGGGTGAGGGGGTTGCCGTCGGCGTCGTTGAGTTCGATCAGCATGTCGACCTGGTCGCGCCGGGAGAGATGGATCTTCGCGTCCTCGGCCGCGCGCTTGAGCTTCGCGAAGTTGGCCCGCCAGCGCGGGTTGTCCCGGCGCATGTCCGTCAGACCCAGCTCGGCGGCGACGGCGGGGAGCAGCAGCCGCTCGATGACCGCCCAGTCGATCAGCTTGCCGCCGAGATAGGGGTCGCCCGCGTGGTTGAGCACCCGGAGGTCGCCGTCGCGCTTGCTGACCAGGGCGGCGTCGAAGGTACCGCCGCCGAAGTCGAACACCATCCAGTACGCGCGGTCGGTGGCGTCCTGGAAGCCGTACGCGAAGGCCGCCGCGGTCGGCTCCTGCACCAGCGGGCACGCGGAGGTGAATCCGGCCAGCTCGGCGGCCTCCATGGTGGCCTTGTTCTGGTTCAGGGCGAAGGCCGCGGGGACGGTGATCACCGCCGACTCGGGCGGCGTGCCGCAGTGGTGCGCGGCGTCCGCGCGCAGCGACCGCAGCACCTCCGCCGAGAGCTGGGGCGGGCTGAGGGAGACACCGGCGGTGGTGAAGGTCTTCCGCGAGTCGGCGAGACCCATCTCCAGCTTGAACTCGGCGGTGGCGTTGGCCGGGTCGTGCTCCACGCGGTCGCGCGCGGCGCGCCCGACGTGGACCCTGCCCTCCTTGGGCATCCACACCGCCGAGGGTGTGATGTCCCAGCCGTCGTTGTTCTTGATGACGGAGACGGTGCCGCCCTCGACGACGGCGATGGCGCTGTTGGTCGTACCCAGGTCGATACCGAAGTCGACGGTGTCACGCATGATCGGTCCTCTCGTGGTCCGAGCTGGACGGTGTTTCGGGGGCGGAAGCGGGGGTGGGAGCGGGAGCACGGGCGGAGGCGGGGACGGCGTCCTCGGGTTCCGGTGCGGGCGTGGGCGCGGACTCCGGTACGGGACCGGACCCCGCCCCCGACCCGGGCTCGGGCTCGGGCTCGGACGCCGGTGCCGGTGCCGGTGCCGGTGGGCAGCCGACGATCACCTGGCCCATCTGGATACGGCGGCCGTGCAGATAGATCGTCGGCCTGATGGTCTCCAGGACCGTCTCGGCCGTCAGCGACGGATCCTCCTCGAAGGTCAGCGCCTCCAGCGACCGGCCGGTGTGGAACGCGTCGCCCTCGTGCTCCTGGACGAGCAGACCGGCGTCGTCCAGCGCCTCGCGGCACGACCGCAGATAGCGCCCGGTCTGCCGGGAGCGCGACGACGCCGCCTCGCCCTGCCGGGTCAGCCGGCGCTGGGCGCGCCACAGATTCGTCGCGGCGTCGGCCAGCGCCTTCGCGTCCAACGAGTCGTCGGCGGCGGGTGGTTGAACAGCCGTGTCCGCCTCCGCCGGCTCCGCGGTCGCGACCGAGGCCGCCACCGAAGCGAGCAACCGCTCCAGCTCCTCGCGCGACGGTTCGTCCCACGGCAGCGGCGCGATCCGGAAAGCGCGGTGGTGCCGGCGCTGCCGGAGATCCTCCCTCAGCCGGGACAGCCGCCCGCTCACATCATCACCCCCCGGCGCCACAGCGTGAGCTTGGACAGATACCGGTCGCGCAGGTACGGCGACAAGTTGACGGCCTCCTCCATGAGGTCCGCGGCGCGGTCGAGTTCCCCCGGCGAGCGGGCCAGTGCGAGTGCTTCTTCGGCCAGCCGCCGCGCACGCTCCGTGGGCGGTCTGACAGGACGCTTGGTGGTGGACGCGGGCGTCTCGCCCACCGGCCGCGAGGCCCCGGACCCGACGGAGTCGGGGGCACCGGCCGCCGTGCCCGCCATGGACTCCGCGCGTTCGCGCAGCGCGTCCGCGAGGAACTGGGCCGTGGCCGGCCTGTTCCGCGGGTCGATTTCGAGGGTGGCCAGCACGATGCGGTCCAGGTCCGCGTCGACCTCGTCGTTGTAACTGCTCGGCGGGAGCAGCGACCGGTTGAACCGCCCGAAGGAGAACGACGAGAACTCCTCGCCGCCCTGGTGAAACGGGAACCGGTTGGTGAGCAGCAGATACGCGATCACACCGACCGACCACACGTCGCTGGCGCACGAGTACCCCTGGTTGCGCATCACCTCGGGGGCCATGAAGGCGTACGTCCCCTGCGCGCTGGCCAGATGCGTGAACGGATCGGCGCGTTTGGCGAGACCGAAGTCGCTGACCCGCACCCGCATGCCCGTCCCGTCGTAACCGATCAGGACATTGGCCAGGGTCACGTCCCGGTGCACGATCGGCGGGTCCTGGTCGTGGGCGACGGCGAGACCGCCGGCGATCTGGGTCATCACCTCGGCGACCAGGTCCCTGGGCACCATCGACTTGTGCGCCGCGGCGAGCCGTTCGAGGCTGCCGCCCGCCACGTACTCCATCGTGAAGAAGCCCCGCAGCCCCTCCGGCGTGCGGACCGTGTTCGCGTCGAAGAGACGAACGATGTTCGGGTGTCCGAGAGTCGACAGCAGCCGCGCCTCGTCCAGCATGCGGCGCGTCTCCTCCAGGGACGCGACGCGCTTGAACAGCTTCATCGCCTGCCAGCCGAGATACTCGTGACGCACCCGGTGGACCTCGGCGAACGCCCCCTCGCCCAGCGGTCGGTCGATCACGAGCGTGTCGCTGACCCGGTCACCACTGACGAGCAGTGTCATAGCCCCGACGCCCCCTGTCCGCCCGTACTCCCCCCACCCGCGTGCACGTTGAGGCGGTAGCCGATCCCCGTCACGGTCTCCAGGATCTTCGGATTCGACGGGTCCGACTCCACACAGCGCCGTACGGCCCGTACGACGCCCGCGAGGTCGGCCCTGCTGTACGAGCGGTGCGGCGCCCACTCCTCGTGCGCGCCCCACAACGCCGTGATCAGCTCGGCGTGTTCGCAGGCGACGGCCGCGCCGCTGGTGCTGCGTCCGGACATGTAGCGCAGCAACTGGTGTCCCTGTGGCCGCAGTCCGGTGATCAGGGTCTCTTCGCCGTCCTCGTTGCGGTACGCCCTGGCGGCGACCCAGTCGTAGCGCAGGCACGGTCCGGTGTGGCGCACGTCGGACGGGGAGCCGAACGGCGCCGGCCGAGTGGTGTGCGGGTCCAGGAAGGTCAACTCCCAGTACACCGGCTCCCCTTCGGGGTCCATGTCGCCGAGGATCAGCAGTGTGTCCCCGTGCTGGATGCGTTTGCGCGCCTGGAGCCGTTCGACGGTGTCGCCGTGCCTCAGCAGCGTTCCGTTGACGCTCGCGTTGTCCGTCACCGACCACATGCCGTCGGCGAAGTCGAGCGTGCAGTGCAGCCGGCCGACCCAGCGCTGTGGATCGGGGCCGAGTCCGACGTCGGGTGCCCGCTCCGGTACGGCGCGGCCGACGGTCACCGACACGCCTGCCAGCTCGAAGACGGCCTGTGCCCTCTCCGGCGAACTGACCCGCAGAGCGGCCCCCTTGACCCCCACCACCCGTTTCTCCTCCATGGTCATCATCGGTAGTCGTGCGTCGGACGGGCTCGTCCCCCCGGGCCGGCTGGTCATCGGAGCCCGCCGGTGAAAGTGCTGTCGCCCGCGTAGGACAGTGCGCACATGGTGTAGATCGGGCTGTCCTTCGCGTTCCACGTCCACCAGTCCTGAGCGGGATAGGTGACGTTCAGGACCATGGTGCCCTCATAGCCCTCCGTCTCCTTCTCGCAGGCCGCCTTCGCCCGCGCGTAGACGGCGTCGTCACCGGGCCACTCACCGGTGCCGTCCGGGTACAGGACGGGGTAGGCCACTATCTCGGCCCAATGGGGCTCCTCACAGGGCACGATGGGGATGCCGACCGATTCGAGGGCCAGGTCCTTCTTGGTCTGGACGCACGATCCCACGGGTGCGTTCTCCTCGACGCGCTGGCCGAACGTGCCCATCAGCGCCGGTTCGGTCGAGACCGGTACGTCCAGCCGCACCAGGTCTTCCCCCGTCATGTAACGGTCGTCCGGCCAGTGCGCCACACACGTCGTGTACTCGTCCAGCGCCGGCCCCGCGGGATCCCAGGCGCTCTCGGGGGGCACCGTGAAGGTCACCTTCAGCCCCTTGCCCTCCGAACCGAGCCGGGCCAGGGCGAGTTCGCACCGGAACCGGGCGAGCGCGGCCACCTGCTGGGCTCCCGGATACTTCCCCGTCAGATACCTGGACGCGCTGTCCACCAGCAGTTCGTAGGCCACCACCTCGCCCCAGTGCTCCTCGCCGCACGGGACGACGTCCACCTCGCGCTCGCCGGGCCGCCAGTCCGACTTGCTCCCGATGCACCCGCCCCGCGGGTCGTTGCCCTCGACGGTCGGGGCGGAGATGACGACCGAGTCGCCCTGTGGCCGGTAGCCGTCGTCGCCGCCACCGCCGTCGTCGTCGAAGGCCCCCGCGATCTTCGCCACCAGGAAGCCCAGGACGACGAGTACCAGCACGGCCCAGGCGAGCGCCCGCCGCCCCGGGCGTGTCCCGTTCCCCCGCCCCGCGCCCTGGAGTCCGGCCAGCATGCGGTCGATCTCGTCGGTCCCCGGGCCGCCGGCCAGTTGGTGCCTGACGTTGAGCAACAGGGTTCTGGCGGGGCCGATCCGTCCGGCGGCGACCAACCGGTCGACCTCTGAACGGATCTGGTTGAACGTCGTCATCATGTCGCGCAGACCGTCGCGGTTGGTCCTGACCGTCTGCTGGGTGACCGGGTCCGTCGCCAGTTCGGCCGCCGTACGGAACCATTTCGAGGCGTTCAGGTTCGCGGCCGGGCCGAGCCCGTCCGTGGCGGCGGTGGCGCAGTTGTTGAGCAGGACGGCGACGTCGTTGCGGACGCTCGCGGTGCGCCGGTGCCGGGCGTGCGGGACGAGCGACTCCAGCAGGGCCAGTGCGGGCAGCGCGTGGTCGTACACCTCGGCCGCGGCGTCGTCCCAGTTCCCCCCGTCCAGCTGGGACGACGCCCGTTTCATGGTCGCGCGCAGCGACTCGTAGTGCGGCGCGGCGGCTTCCTCCAGCTGGTCGTCGACCGTGCCGGAGGGTACGAGGGGCCAGTCGCGCGCCAGCTTGGCGAGCCGGAGGCGGTCGGCGGGCGCCGGAGCCGCCGCGGCCAGCTCGATGAGCGGTTTGACGAGGGTGCCCGGCATCGCGTCGCGGAACGTGTCGATCACCGACTCGTCGAGCTGCCGGTCGTCGAGCACGGCGATACGGTGCCGCACGTGGTCCCAGAAGGCGGCGCGCCTGAGCACCTGGCCCCACAGCCGCGAGGCGTTGGACCAGAGCCGGACGGCTTCGTCGATGTCGGGTCCGGCCGACACCGCGCCGTTCTCGGCCTCCAGGTCGAGTGCCGCGCTGTGGGCGCGGACGGCGGCGTCGTGGTCGTGGTGCAGGGTCTTCGGGCACGAGCAGGTGGTCGCGGCCGGGCCGGTGCCGGTGCCGTTCGGGGAGGCGTCGGCGGGCTCGTCCCAGAGCCAGAACAGCTCGTCGACCAGCCGGCGTCGCGGATCGCCGAGTATGCGGTCGAAGGCGCCCCGGACATCGTCGAGCCGGACGGGGAGCGAGTGCCCCAGGTCGACGTCGGCGCCGAGTTCCAGCGCGGGGGTGATCCGCTGCTGACGCTGCCGCACGGTCCGCCGGTCGGCGTTCGTGGGCAGGCCGGTGATGCGGAAGGCGTTTCGCCGGTACATCTGCGGACCTGCCGCCTCCAGCAGTCCGGCTGTCGTCTCGTCGATCACAGCACGCTCCGAATCGACCATGTCGAGGGTTGTCGTCCCTCTGGAAAGTATGGCGATCCCGAGTGCCCCGCTCCATGGCAACTGAATGGAATTCACATGGGTAACGCCCCCTTCCCCAGGCCCGGTTGGCCGATGGAGGGGGCTGGGCGAGGGGGGCGGGAGAGGTGGTGAAGGTGGTGCGGAAGTTACGCGGCGGACGACTACCGTCCGGTAGCCGAGCGGGTCCCGTCGGCCGGCCGTCCGCCGTCGGTCGCCAGTGGCCGGTCGTCAGTGGCCGGTCGTGAGTGGTCAGTCGTGCACGTGCGTGGAGGAGGTGTCCTCCGGCGGTACGGTGCGCCCGCCGTCCCGCCCCGAGGCGATGACGGCGACCAGCACACCGATGACGGCGACGGCCGCCACCCGCCCCGTCAGGCGCAGACCCCAGCCGGCCTTCGACCCACGGTGCGCGCCGGGCGGCGCGAGCCGTTCCGAACGGCGGGCCGGGCGCAGGAGCCGGAGCAGGAAGAGCGCGGCGATGGGGAGCTGGAGCAGCCACACGGTGGTGCGGAAGGCTCCGTCGTACCAGACGTTCGTGCCGTACAGCAGGGTGTGCCACACGCTCAGGACGTACACGACGAGCACGAAGCGGTGCAGGACGCGCCAGGTCTTCGGGCCGATGCGGTGGCGTACGTAGAAGAGCAGGCCGAGCGGGACGGCGAGGTAGAGCGCCGCCTGGCCGATCGGCATGGCCCAGACGCCGGTGCCGGAGTTGTAGCCGCCGGGGATGAACGTCTCCAGTACGGCGGTGCCGATCCGCGAGGGCCACGCGTCGGTGTCCTGGTAGATCAACTCGGCGGCGAACAGCAGCGCGTGGGCGACGATGAGCGCGATCGTGTTGAGGCTGGTGGTGCGGTGCAGCCGTTCCAGGCGCGGTCCCGAGAGCGGCAGGCGCGCGGGGCGCGGACCGGAGATCAGCAGCCCGATGACGACGGTGCCCCACGCCCAGAGCAGGGCGGACCAGCCGAACGCCTGGCTGAGGTAGTACATCCAGAAGGCGCTGGTGTCCGCCATGAACGGCATGACCGTCAGGGTGGACGACGTCTCCGCCTCGATCCGCACGAAGAGGACGACGAAGACGGCGGCCGTCACGACCAGGGCGACCAGGCCGTCGAGCCGGCTCGCGCGGAGGTCCGAACGGAGGGTGACGCGCGAGGACGTGGCGGCGGCGGGGGCCCGGCGCTTCTTCGCGGCGGGGGCCGGGGGCTTCTCCGCGTCGGGGGTCGCGGGCTCTGGGGGCGGATTCATCGGGCGGTCTCCGGTTCCGTCATCTTCCGTCGTACGGATTGGTGCGCGGTCGTACTGTTGGAGGTGTCGGTGGCGGGTCCCGATAAGTTCCCGGGGTTCCGATGTGAGCTGGATCACACCAACTCCTTGTCCCCGCATAGCGCGTGAACATCCGATGTATGCCCATCAGGTGGGCTTTACCGACAGCCCTGTCACGCTGGCACCATGACGGCCATGGGAGCCGGACCCGCACTCCGCCTCGCACGCACCGCGGTCTTCGCCGCCGTGTGTGTCGTGGTGTCCGGGCTCGGTCACGCCCTGTCGGCCGGTGGCCCGCTGCCCCCGCGCGTGCTCGCCCTCGCCTTCCTGCCGGTGTGCGCGGCCGGCTGGTGGCTGTCGGGGAAGGAACGCGGCGGCGCGGTGATCGTCGCCGCGAGCGCCGCCGGACAGCTCCTGCTGCACGCCGTGTTCAGCGGACTGCATCCCCTCCCGGCCGGCGGTCACGCCGGACACGGGGGCCACGAGGGCGACGGGCGCGGCACCGGCACACCGGTGAACGGCGGCGAGGTCCCGCACGAGACCTACGGCGAACTCCTCGGCCCGAACGGACTGGCCGCTCTGCTCGACAGCTCCGGCTTCACCTCCGGCATGCTCGCCGCCCACCTGCTCGCCGGTCTCGTGTGCGGCTGGTGGCTGTGGCGCGGCGACCGCGCGTTCGTACAACTGGTGGACGCCCTCGCGCTGTTCGTCTGCGAGTTCACCCACGGCCGCGCGTACGCGCGGCTGCGGTTCGCCCACGAGGTGCTGAGCGGCGGCGCGGCCCCCCACTTCCGGGCGCTCGCGCCTCCCGTGCCGTACCGGCCGATCCGGCCCCCGGCCCAACTCCCCGCCCCGCACGCCGTGTCGAGGCGTGGGCCGCCACTCCTTCCGTCCTGAGCACCGCACCACCCCACACCCCACACCGCTCTGATTCCACGGGCCCGGCGGCCCGGACGCGAAGGACATTCCGTGATACCTGCTGCCCGGCACACACCTGTGCCCACCCGCGTACCCCCTGCACACATACCCCCCACCCGCATACATCCGACGACCAGCCACCGCGCACGCCTCGGTGAGCCGGCCGGCCGCGCCGCCGACGACTCCGAGATCACCGCGTGGGCCCTGGCCGCCGGTCTCGGGGACCGCAGAGCCGCCGAACTGTTCGTACGGGCCACGTACGACGACGTACGCAGGTTCGTCGCGCACCTCAGCGCCGACGTGCGCGGTGCGGAAGATCTGACCCAGGAGACGTATCTGCGGGCGCTGGCGAGCCTGGCGCGGTTCGCCGGGCGCTCCTGCGCACGGGTGTGGCTGCTGACGATCGCGCGCCGCGTGGTCGTCGACCGCTACCGGCGCGCGGCCGTACGGCCCCGGATCGCCGACACGGCGGACTGGGTGACGGTCGCGGACCGGGCCCAGCCGCGCCATCTGCCGGGCTTCGAGGAGTCCGTGGCGCTCTCGGACGCGCTGGCCGCGATGGATCCGGGGCGCCGGCAGGCGTTCGTGCTGACCCGGCTCATCGGGCTCTCGTACGCGGAGGCCGCCGACGCGCTGGGCTGCCCGGTCGGGACGATACGGTCCCGCGTCGCCCGCGCCCGGCGCGATCTCGCGGCGGTCTGGGCGCCGGAGAGCGGAAGCACCGAGGCCGGGAGCGCGGAGGCCGGGAGCGCGACACCGACGGTGGCCGTTCCCGTGTGACGCGGACGTCAGCGCGGGTGGCGGGCTTCCACCAGCTCGCCACCCGCGCGGCGGCCGGCGCGGGCACCCGCACGCCGCCGTGCCCAAGCGACGCACACCACCAGCAGCGCGGGCAGCGCGACCGCCTGCGCGCTGACCAGCAGCCAGAACGCCGGTACCGCCGAGGCCCGTTCGAGCGCCGCGTACAGCTGGCCCCCGACCGCCGCCGCCGCGAACGCCCCCAGTCCGGCCGCCAGCCGCTGTCGGCCGAAGACCGTCGCGGAGGGGGCGGCCGACCGGTCGAGCGCTTCCAGGTCGTTCTTCAGGAAGAGGACGACCTCGCCGAGGCAGAGCAACACCGCCCCGGCCGCGATGCCCACCCCGCCGCCGGACGCGAGCAGCGCCGTACCCGCCGCCATCGCGCCGAAGCCGATCCGGAGCGCCGTCGCGTACGGGAGGGCGGCGAGGCGGCGCGCGGAGAGCGGCTGGGCGACGACGAGGAGGATCGCGTAGCCCATGAGGACGAAGCCGTAGAAGGCGGCGGAGGTCCGGGGAACGGCGTAGAGGGCGAGGTAGTGCTGGAAGAACATGAAGACGTAGACGGCGAGCACGGTGAACGCGAACGGCGGGAGGGCCGGGGGGCTCAGTTGGTCGTGACGGCCGGAGGCCCCGCCACCCCGCTCCTGCCCCTGCTCCTCCTCGTGCTTCTGCTCCCGCCCCCGCTCCCGCCTCCCGTCCCCGGCCTCGCTCCCCGCCGACGCGCGAGCCTCCTTCGCCTCGTCCGCCACCCGCGGCAGCAGCAGATGCCCCGCTCCCACCAGCGCGAACAGCGCCGCGACCGCCGTGAACAGCCCCGCGGGCGACGCCAGTACGAAGGGAGCCGCCGCCGGCGGTCCGAGCGCGATGCCCGCGTTGAAGGCGGAACCGCTCGCCGCCAGCAGCCCCGGACGCCGCTCGGGCCCGCAACCCGCCACCAGATAGGCCTTGTTGGCGGGCAGATACAGCGCCGCCCCGCACGACACCAGGAACAGCGCGCCCACCGCGACGAGCGGCCGGGTCAGCCCCGGTACGAACGCGGCGAAGCCCGCCGTACGTACCGCCAGCGCCACCAGCATCGTGGCCCGCAGCCCGATCCTGGCCGCCAGCGCGGCCCCGACGACACCGCCGGAGAACTGCACCAGCGACGCGACCGCCAGTACCGCGCCCACCACTCCGAGGCCGAGCCCGAACCGTTCGTGGAGCAGGACCGACATGTAAGGCAGAACGGCGAAGCTGCCGAGGGTGATCAGGAACGAGGCGCCGAGCAGGAACACTTGAGGCAGCGTCAGGGCGCGCGGGCCCGGCCGGAGCAGCCCCGGCAGCCGCACACCTCACCCCCGCCCGGCCGTCTTCATCACCGGCCGCACCGTCGTCGCGGCGCTCCACGCCCGGTGCTGCGCCAGTTCGGCCGTCGGTGCCTCGGCGAGCACCATGCCCGTGCAGCCGCGCTGGTCGCCGGTGTGCGACACGGTGTCGCCCGGTGCCCGGACCGGATACCAGCTCACGTCGCCCGGGAACGCGTTCAGGCCCTCCAGTCCGGCCCACCCCGCCAGCACGCCCGGCTCGTCCGCGTACACCAGGACGAAGGCGACGGCCGGCCCGGTCGGTCGCGGCGGCGCGTCCAGCAGTCGGGGCCGCCGGCCGAGCGTGACGTCCACCAGCGCCTCGTAGACGTTGACGTCGAGCGTGCGGCACATCGCCTCGGCGACCAGCGCGCCGCCGATCCTGCGGTTGATCTCGACCAGTTCGGGACCGCGGCCGGTGAGGACGAACTCGACATGGGCGAAGCCCTGGTCGTGCCCGGCCGTCGCCAGCACGTCGCCCACCCACCGTTCGATCGCGGCGAGTTCGCCGGGCGGCAGAGCCACCGGGAAGGCGGCGGCCTCCTCCCGTACGGCGGGACGGCGCGACGTCTGCCGGCTCAGCACACCCAGCAGCCGGGTGCCCCCCTCCCAGCTCAGGGTCTCCGCGCTGTAGAGCGGCCCGGCGAGGAACGGCTCGGCGAACAGGCTGCCGTTCAGCCCGCCGGAGCCGCCGCCCGCGCCCGTCCCGCCCGCGCGCTCCCCGGCCTCCCCGAGGGCGGTGCGCAGCTCCTGGTCGTCGTGCACGATCCACACGTCGCGCGACGACGTCCCCGCCGACACCTTCAGCACGGCGGGCAGCCCGACGGCCTTCACCACCGACTCGGCACTGTCCGGTCGGGGTTCGACCTCGACGGCCGTGCCGGCGCTCAACCCCGCCCGGTGCAGCGTCCGCCGTACGCGCGCCTTGTCACGGAGCGTTCTTACGGCCTCCGGATCCGGACCCGGCAGACCGAACTCCCGTGCGAGGTCGGCCGCGGGCACGCTCCAGGTGTCCGTCGTGTTGATCAGCCCGGCGAGGTGGGGCAGGCGCGCGAGCGCGCGGCGCACCGCGTCCGGGTCGAAGGTGTCGACGTCGATGACGTCCACCCCGTGGGCCCCCTCCGCGGTGGCGAGTTCATGGCGGTACACACCCCGGTCGCCGGTCAGCAGGACGAACCGGTGCCCGGCGGCGTGGGCGGCCCGCGCCGTCCGTCCGAGTCCGAAGGAGAGCGCTTCGAGGGCGGCGACGGTCATCGGACGGCCTCGCTCTCGGGCGTGACGACCGCGCCGGGTGGCGCCGGCCGGCCCGCCCACTCCAGCACGGACCAGGGCGGGCGCAGTTCGGCGAGTTCGTCGATGCGCTCGGGCCGCAGGGTGCCCGGGTCGGCCGCCTCGGTGTGCCGCGCGAACACCCGCTCCGCGTAACGGTGTCCGGTGTCGGCGCCGAGGACCAGATGCGTGCGGCGCGGATCGCGGTCCGCCTCCCAGCCGGCGACGAGGTGCGCGGCGCCCGTGGACAGCCCGGCGAACACCGCGTGCTGCCGCAGCAGTGCGACCGAACCGGCCATCGCGTGCCGGAAGTCGAGCCAGTGCACGGTGTCGTACAGCTCGTGCCGCACGTTCCCGAAGGGGATGGAGCTGCCGATACCGGCGATGATCGCCTCCGGGTCGCTGAAGCCCTCGCTGCCGAACGTCACGCTCCCGAAGGGCTGGATGCCCACCAGCCGTACCGTGCGGCCGTCCTCGCGCAGCGCCCGGGTGAGTCCGCCGGTCGACGCGCCGGTGCCGACGGTGCCGACGACGGTCAGGTCCTCGCCGGGCAGTGCGGCGGCGGCGAGGCCGGCCAGCTCCCGGTAGCCGGTGTGGTGCACACCGTCGTGGTACTGCCGCATCCAGTGGAAGTCCGGTCGCTCGGCGAGGAGTTGGCGTACGTGCCGGACGCGCCGCTCCTGGTCGAGCCGCAGGCTCCGCGAGGGCGGCATCTGGTCGACGGTGGCGCCGAGCACCTCCAGCTGGGCGCGCATCGTGGCGTCCACGGTGGTCGAGGCCACGATGTGGCAGCGCAGGCCGTGGCGGTGGCAGGCCATCGCGAGCGCGAGCGCGTAGATGCCGCTCGAACTGTCCACGAGGGTCTGGCCGGGCACGACCCGGCCGCGGTCGAGCAGCGCGCGTACGGCGCCGAGCGCCGCGTACACCTTCATGGTCTCGAAACGGGCCAGCACCACGTTCCCGGAGAGCCGGAGGAAGGCCGGGGCTTTCATGGCGTCGGTGATGTGGTCGTGCACGGGGACCGAGAGCTGGGGGGTGGCGGGGCTGAGCTGGGGCATGGCGTACGGGTCCTCCAGGACTGTGGAGCGTGGCGTACGGGCGTGGTGCCGGGGTGGGTGCGGCGGGGTCCGTGAGGTCGGGCGGGCCCCGTACGCGGTCGTCGCCGGGCGTCACTTCTTCAGGCCCCGGACGATCAGCCGGCGCGAACCCTGGTCGTACGGACCGCCGTCGAAGTCCCCGAAGCACTCGACGTCCGCGAACCCGGCCGCCACGAAAAGGTCGTGCAGTTCGGCGGCGCTGTAGAGGAACGACTTGATGGACGCGGTGCGGGCGGTCCCTCCGCGGACCAGCGTCCAGTCGGTGCGGAGCCTGCGCCAGCTGTCCAGGACGGTGTCGCGCTGGACGACGTACGAACCGTCCGGCAGATCCACAGCCTGTGGACGGCCGATCCAGCCCGCGAGCACCTCCTTGCCCATCACGTCGACCAGCAGCCGGCCGCCGGGGGCGAGGCTCCGCCACGCGTTGCGCAGGACACGGGCGTTGTCGTCGGCGTCCTCGAAGTAGCCGAAGGAGGTGAAGACGTTGAGGATCACGTCGTAGCTCTCGGGGGCCACGTACGTGAGCATGTCCTCGCGCACCAGCCGGACGTCCGCGGCGGCCTCCCGGCAGGCGGCCTCGGCGCGTTGCAGCATGGCCGGGCTCAGATCGACACCGGTCACCCGGTGGCCGCGCGCCGCCAGGGGGAGGAGGAAGAGGCCGGGGCCGCAGCACAGGTCGAGGACGCGGGAGCCGGGCGGGAAGTCAAGCAGCGGGGCCGACCCGACCAGTTCGGCGACGGTCTCGGCGCGGGCGCCGGAGAACATGGCGGGGGCGAAGTCGACCCACAGGCTGTCGTCGTCGTACCAGTCGCCGCCCGCCGCGTCGCTCGGCGCATCGCTCGTCACATCGGCCTCCAGGTCGTCCGTCACCGTCCTTGCCGGGTCCTTGCCGGTCCCTGTGAGTTGTCGCGGGGTGACGGGCCCGAGTTCCCGCGGCGTGCGAAATGGCGGGAGACGGCCACGAGGGGGAGGGCGGGAACCCCGCCGCCGGCGCCCGGCGTTCTACCGTCGACGGCCCGGCACAGCGAGCCGGACAGCCGGAAGAGACGGCCGGACCGACGGCCGTACGGACGGAGGGGGTGTGCGATGGCCGACCTGGTCCCGGGTGGAAACGTGTCCCTGCCCGGGGGTGTCCTCACGGTCAGTGTGCCGGGACCCTTCGACGTCTCCGTCCTGATCACCGGCGACGACGGAAAGGTCTCCGGCGACGGGGACTTCGTCTTCTACAACCAGCCGTCGGCGCCCGGCGCCCGCCTGCGGGGCGACACGGTCACCGTTGACGTGGGGCGGCTGCGCGCCGGGGCGAGCCGGATCACGGTGGTCGTGAGCGCCGCCGACCCGGCCGTCCCGCTGGGCCGGCTGCCCGCGCCCGCGCTGTCGGTGACCCGGGCGGACGGACCGGGTCCGCTCCTCGCCCGCTTCACCCCGCCGCGCCCGGGGCACGAGAGCGTCCTGCTGCTCGCGGAGATCTACCGCCGGGGCGGCGGGTGGAAGCTGCGGGCGCTGGGCCAGGGGTACGCGGACGGACTGGCCGGGGTCGCCCGTGACTTCGGCATCGAGGTGGCCGAGGACAGCGCGCCGCCCGCCGCTTCCGTACCCCCGGCCCCCGGCGACGGCATGGTCGCCCTCGTCAACGCCGAGCGCTCACGCTCCGGCGCGCCGCCCGTCACGGCCGACGCCCGCCTCGCGGCCGCCGCACAGGCACACTGCGCGGGGATGGCGGCCGAGGGCAGGCTCGGTGCCGCGCCCCGGCCGGGCACGTCCCTCTACCAGCGGGTCACGGCACAGGGGTACGCGTATCTGACGATCGCCGAGCAGCTCGTCTCCGGTCCGCGTACGGAGGCGGACTTCCTCGCGTACTGCCTGACCGACGCACGCATGAGCCGTACGGTCCTCGACCCGGCCCTCTCGCAGCTCGGCGTCGGCCGGGCACCGGGACCCGGCGGCGACATCTTCTGGACGGCGGTGTGGGCCAGCCCGCTGACCCCGCGGGGCCTGGCGGCCGTCACGTCCGAGGTGGTGGCGCTCACGAACGCGGAGCGCGCGGCGGCCGGCCTGCGCCCCTTGGCCGGCGACCCCCGGCTGACGGCCGCCGCGCAGGCGCACAGCGACGAGATGGTCTCGCGGGGCTTCTACGCGCACACCAGCCCGGACGGGCGGCAGCCCTGGGACCGGGCCGCCGCCGCGGGCTGCGCCCACCGGGCCATCGGCGAGAACATCGCGTGCGGTCAGCGCTCCGCCGCCGAGGTGGTCCGGGGCTGGATGGACAGCCCCGGACACCGCGCCAACATCCTCAAGCCGGACTTCACCCACATGGGCATCGGCCTGCGCGGCGGCGGCGAGATGGCCACGTACTGGACCCAGCTGTTCGGCGCGTCGGGGTAGGAGGGCGCGGGCGGCACCGGCACGGCACGGCACGGCTCCAGGAAATCGTCATGGCGCGCGGGCTGTTGAGCGGGCGGCCCTCTCCCATGTGGCGGGCAGGCAGTCAGGAGCCGGGGTCGGGCCGATATGAAAAGGTGCTCGGGACACCCAACGGGTGGCCGGGCCGGGCCGTCCGGTCGGACCGAGCCCGTCGGGCCGCACCACACGGGGGATTTCCATGCGCGGTACGACCACCTCGCTGTGCCTCGCCACAGCCCTGCTCCTCGCCTCCGGCGCCACCGGCTGCTCCGGTGACGGCGAGGAACCGCGGCTGGCCGTCGGGACCAGTGTGACACGGGAGTTGGAGGGCGGGGGCAAGGCCGTCTACACGCTCAAGAGCGTGATCGACCCGGCCGAGATGAAGCCCGGCGAGCTGCCGCCGTTCCTTGAGGGAGGGTCCTGGGCCGCGCTGGAGCTGAGCTTCGAGAACGTCGGGGAGAAGGACATCGAGGAGCGGCCCCTCCACCGGACGGCGGTCGGGCCGCGCGACGGCGAGGAGCCGTTGGGCACGACCCCCACCGACTTCGAGCCCCTTCAGGGACCCGCGCTGCCCCAGGTCGTACGGCTCAAGCCGGGCGAGAGCACGGAAGGGTTCCTCGTCCTGGAGGTCGGGCGGCCGGGGCCGGTCGTCGGCACGGTGACGTACTCGCCCGGCCGCAGCGGCGACATCGTCTGGCGGGTCGACTGACCGCGCAGGGCGCCGTCACCAGTCGCGCTCCGCCACCACCTCCTCCAGATCCGCGTCCGCGAACCCGTAGGCCGAGACGACGAACCCGAAGTCCCCGGCTATGACGTCACGGGCCACGGTCTCGATCTCGCTGCCCGCCGCCCAGAACTCCTCCTGGAGCCGGTTGAACTCCAGCGTCGCGGTCTCGGTGAGCGCGTACAGCGCCGCCAGATCGCCGGGCCGGTCCGCCTCGATGCGCTCGCACAGGCGCGTCAGGATGTCCCGTCCCTTGTCGAGGAGATGATCCGGGAAGTAGTCGGACGGATAGAGCTCCCGCAGAAACTCACGCCCGGCGACCTGCTGGTTCCCGATCGACACGATGATCCCCATCCCCTTCGAAGAGCCGATGCGCCGATCCTGCACCACGGGTCCGACAACGCCCGGCCGGCCGCCCCCAGAGCTGCCAAGGGGTGAGGTTCATCAGCGCGTCGGCGCAGGGCGGGTTCCGGACCGAGCAGTCGGCCGGGGACTCCGGTCGCGGGGGTGGGTGGCGGGCGGCGGGCGGCGGGCGCGATCTTACGGTCCCGTGACATGCCGTGCCGGGTACCTGCCGCTCCGTCACCGCGCGCCTAGCGTGGGCCGTATGCGTGTACTTGTCACCGGCGGAGCCGGGTTCATCGGATCGGAGATCGTCGGCGCTCTCGTGTCGCGCGGCCACGAGGCCGTCGTGTACGACGCGATGCTGCCGTCCGCGCACGGCGGGGCGCCGCCGCGGCCGGCGCGGGACGGGGAGCGGCTGATCGTCGGGGACGTGCGGGACCGGGAAGCCGTGGCGGCGGCGCTCGCCGGGGTGGACGCCGTCTGTCACCAGGCCGCGATGGTCGGGCTCGGGAAGGACTTCGCGGACGCGCCCGCGTACGTCGGGTGCAACGACCTCGGCACGGCGGTGCTTCTCGCCGCCATGGCCGAGGCGGGCGTACCGGCGCTGGTGCTCGCCGGGTCGATGGTGGTCTACGGCGAGGGACGCTACGACTGCCCGCGCCACGGCGTGGTCCGGCCGGGGCCGCGCGCCACCGCCGATCTGGCCGCCGGGCGGTTCGAGCCCAACTGCCCCGACTGCGGGGAGTGGTTGGTACCGGGGCTGGTCGCGGAGGACGCGCCCCTCGATCCCCGCAACGTGTACGCCACGACCAAGCTCGCTCAGGAGCACCTGGCCTCGTCGTGGGCGCGGGCCACGGGCGGGCGGGCCGTCTCCCTGCGGTACCACAACGTCTACGGGCCGGGCATGCCGCGCGACACCCCGTACGCGGGGGTCGCCTCGTTCTTCCGCTCCGCGCTGGCGCGCGGGGAGGCGCCGCGCGTCTACGAGGACGGCGGCCAGCGGCGGGACTTCGTGCACGTACGGGACGTCGCCGCCGCCAATGTGGCCGCCCTCGACGCGGTGTGCGCGGCGGGACCCTCCGGCTTCGCCCCGTACAACACCGGCAGCGGCGAGCCGCACACGATCGGCGAGATGGCCGCCGCGCTGGCCTCGGCGCACGGCGGGCCCGCGCCCGTCGTCACAGGGGAGTACCGGCTCGGGGACGTGCGCCATGTCACCGCCGACTCGCAGGCGTTGCGCGACGAGTTGGGGTGGAAGCCGGAGGTGGGCTTCGCGGAGGGCATGGCGGAGTTCGCGACGGCGCCGCTGCGCGAGCCGGGCCGGTAGCTCCGGACACGGCGTCGTCGTCCCGGGAACAGCGCCGCCGCCCCGTACGGTGTCCGCCACCTGTACGGCGGCGGGCGGCACGGCGCGGCGCGGCAGTGATCCCGTACGGGGTGTCCCGGCCGGGCCGGTCAGGCGGCGGGGAGCGTCACCTCGAAGCAGCAGCCTCCCGCCACGTTGCGGACCGCCGCCCGGCCCGCGTGCGCCTCCACGATGCCCCGTACGATCGCGAGCCCGAGGCCCGCGCCGGCCGGGGGCGTGCGGGCGTCGCTGCCGCGCCAGCCCGTGTCGAACACGCGCGGCAGGTCCTCCTCCGGTATTCCGCCGCAGCCGTCGGTCACCGAGAGCACCACCCCGCCCTCACCGTGCCGCGCTGCGACGGCGACCGTGCCGTCGGCCGGGGTCCGGCGGATGGCGTTGACCAGCAGATTGCCGAGGACCCGGCTCATCTCCCTGCTGTCGACCTCCACCGGTACGGGGTCGATCCGGCCCCCCACGAGCCGTACGCCCAGCTCGCGGGCGAGCGGATCGGCACCGGCCAGGGCGTCGCCGACCAGGTCGTACACGGAGATTCGGGCGGGGGCCAGGGTGAGCGATCCCGCGTGGATCCTGGAGAGTTCGAAGAGATCGCCGACCATGTCGTTCATGCGCTCGACCTCGGTGCGTATCTGCCGCAGATAGCGCGGTGAGTCGACGGCCATGCCGTCCTCCAGCGCCTCCGACATGGCCCGCAGCCCGGCGAGGGGCGTGCGCAGATCGTGCGAGATCCACGCGACGAGTTCGCGCCGCGAGGTCTCCAGCGCGCGTTCCCGCTCGCGCGAGCTGTCGAGCTTGGCGCTCGTTGCCGCCAACTCGCGTGTGAGCGCGTCGAGTTCGGCGGTGGCGGGCTCGACGGGCGCGGCGAAGACACCGCCGTCGCCGAACGACCGGGCGGCCAGGGTCAGATCCCGGCTGCGGGCGACCATCCACCGGCCGAGGAGGACGGCGGTGACGAGCGAGACGACGGCGGCCATCGCGACGACCGTGGTGACGACGCTCAGATCGTGCGGCGACAGGAACATCGCCCAGGCGACGGCGAGCGTCCCGGCGAGCATCGCGGTCACGGCGACGGCGGCGACGACGGTCACGGACACGACGAGCGACCGGTGGCGGGACAGGCGCAGGGCAAGAGCGCCGAGGAGGCCCGCGACCGCGGCGCCGAGGAACGCGATGAGAGCGATGAGGAGCATGTCGGTCACGACCGGTCGGCCCTCCGGACACCGGACGCCGGGCCCACCACCCGCGGGGACGGGGACATGCCCGGTGAGGACGTCGGGGCGCCGACGGCGGACGTGTCGGCCGAGGTTGCGCGGACGCCCGGCGCGGTGGAGCTCTCGGCCGAGATGCCGCCCACGCCCAGCGCGCCAGGCCCGGCGGAGCTGTCCGCCGAGGTCTCGCCCACGCCCAGCGCGGCGGAAGTGTCCGCCGGATTGTCGGGCACACCCTGCGAGCCGAGGCCGGCCGAGCCGTCAGCCGGGGCTGCCCGGACGCCCTGCCCGGCGGAAGTGTCCGCCGAGGTCTCGCCCACGCCCAGCGCGGCGGAAGTGTCCGCCGGATTGTCGGGCACACCCTGCGAGCCGAGGCCGGCCGAGCCGTCAGCCGGGGCTGCCCGGACGCCCTGCCCGGCGGAAGTGTCCGCCGAGGTCTCGCCCACGCCCAGCGCACCAGGCCCGGCGGAGCTGTCCGCCAGGGTGTCGCGCACACCCTGCGAGCCGAGGCCGGCCGAGCCGTCAGCCGGGGTTGCCCGGACGCCCTGCCCGGCGGACATGTCCGCCGAGGTATCGCGCACACCCTGCACGCCGAGGCCGGCCGAGCCGTCCGCCGAGGTCTCGCCCACGCCGGGCACGGCGGAGCTATCCGCCAAGGTGTCGCGCACACCCTGCACGCCGAGGCCGGCCGAGCCGTCCGCCGAGGTCTCGCCCACGCCGGGCGCGGCCCGTGCGTCGCGTGGCGCAGGCACGGCGCCCGTGCCGGGGTCCGCACCCGCGGCAGCGCCCAGGTCCGCGTCCGAGCCGGCTGCCACGGCCACACCCGCCGCCGCGTCCGCCAGCCGGTAGCCGACTCCCCACACCGTCTGGATCAGCCGAGGCCGTGCCGGGTCGTGTTCGATCTTGGCGCGCAGCCGGCGGACATGGACGGTGACCGTCGACAGGTCCCCGAAGTCCCAGCCCCACACCTCGCTCATCAGCTCCTCGCGTGTGAACGCCCGCCCCGGATGCCGCAGGAAGAAAGCCAGCAGGTCGAACTCCCTCAGCGTGAGCGCCAGTTCCGCCCCCTCGCGGGTGGCACGGCGCCCCACCGGATCCAGGGACAGGGTCGCCGTCCGCAGCACGCCCGCCGCCTCCGGCGACGTACCGGGCGGGGTCGCCGGCAGCCGCGCCCGGCGCAGCACCGACTCCACGCGCAGCACCAACTCCCTTGGGCTGAACGGCTTGGTGACGTAGTCGTCCGCCCCCGTCTCCAGCCCCAGTACGCGGTCCTCCTCGTCCCCGCGCGCCGTCAGCATGATCACCGGTACCGGGCCGCCCTGTTCGCGCATCCGGCGGCAGACCTCGAAGCCGTCCATGCCGGGCAGCATCAGGTCCAGGACGACCAAGTCCGGCCGTCTGCGGGCGAATCGCGCGAGCGCGGACGGGCCGTCGGCGGCGCGTGCGACGTCGTGACCGGCCCGGTCGAGGTAGCCGGCGACGACCTCGGCCACGGTCGGATCGTCGTCCACGACGAGGACATGGGCGGGCTCCCGCGTCTGCCCGTTCGCCCCATGGCCGCCGCTGCCACCGCTGCCACCGCTGCCGCCGTTGCCACCGACACCGTCGATGGGATTGCTCTGCATACGTCCACCTTCGCACCGCGACCCGCGTGACAGACCGCGCGAACGCCCGGATCGGCCGAACGTCCGTGTTTCGTAAGGTCCAGAAGTCCGTTATGCAGCCTTACGATCCGTAGGGTGAGCGCCGTGACACACCTCACTGATCTCACCGCCGATGTCGTTCTGCCCTGCCTCGACGAGGCCGACGCGCTGCCATGGGTGCTGGATCACATCCCCGTCGGCTGGCGCGCGATCGTCGTCGACAACGGCTCCACGGACGGATCGGCGGACGTCGCACGCTCGTTCGGCGCCACCGTCGTCCACGAGCCGCGACGGGGTTTCGGTGCCGCCTGCCACGCGGGCCTCCTCGCGTCCGACGCCGAGTACATCTGCTTCTGCGACTGCGACGCCTCCCTCGATCCCGGCCTCCTCACCGGCTTCGTACGCCAAGTAGCCCTTGGTGAGACCGACTTGATGCTGGGCCGTCGTCGCCCGCAGGGCCGGGGCGCCTGGCCCGCGCACGCCCGCGCCGGGAATCTCGCGCTCTCCCGGATGCTGCGCCGGCGTACCGGCGTGACGCTGCGCGATCTCGGCCCCCTGCGCGCCGCACGCCGCGCGGACCTGCTGGCGCTGGGCCTCACCGACCGGCGCAGTGGCTACCCGCTGGAGATGGTGGTGCGCGCGGCCGACGCGGGACTGCGGGTCACCGAGACCGATGTGCCGTACCGGCCGCGTACGGGCAGGTCCAAGGTGACCGGTACCTGGCGGGGCACCTGGCACGCGGTGCGCGACATGCGCGCCGTGCTCAACCAGCCACCCGCGCCCACCGTGAGGCCCACGAGCACCGAGCCGAGCACCACCGCGGAGAACACCGCGGAGATCACCGCGGAGAACACCGCGAAGTCCACCGCGGAATCGATCGTGAACACCGCCCCGCACAGCACCCCCGCCGAGGCCGCCAAGTGACCTCCCCCGCCACCACCCTCCTCGTCATCGCCAAGGAACCCCTCCCCGGCCGCGTCAAGACGCGTCTCACCCCGCCGTTCACCCCCGCCGACGCCGCCCGCCTCGCCGAGGCCGCACTCGCCGACACCCTGCGGACCGTCCGCGACCTCCCCGCCCGGCGCCGCGTCCTGGTCCTCGAAGGGCGGCCCGGCCCCTGGCTGCCGCCCGGCTTCGAGGTCGTGCCGCAGTGCGCGGGCGGGCTCGACGAGCGGCTGGCCGCCGCCTTCGAGAGCTGTACGGGCCCGACGCTCCTCGTCGGCATGGACACCCCGCAGATCACCCCCGCCCTGCTGGCCCCCGCGCTCGGCCCGGCCGGCTGGGACGGCTGCGACGCCTGGTTCGGCCCCGCCGACGACGGCGGCTTCTGGGCGCTGGGGCTCGCCGCGCCCGAGTCCGTCCCGCCGGATCTCATCCGGGGGGTGCCCATGTCCGTGCCCGAGACCGGCGCCGTGCAGCGCCGCCGTCTCGTCCGCGCCGGGTTCACCGTGCGCGATCTGCCGCCGCTGCGCGACGTGGACTCGGCGGCCGACGCCGAGTACGTCGCTTCGGCCGCCCCCGACGGTCTGTTCGCGGCCACGCTGCGCCGGCTCACCCCGGTGGGCGCCCGGTGAGTACCACGGACACCGGCAGCGGAACGGAGACCGGCACCGGAACGCCGGAGACCCGCGCCTCCGAGACCGGCACCGGAACGCCCGCCACCGGCACCGAGGCCGCCGCCTGGCGCACCGACCCGTACGCCGACGCCCTCCGCGCCGGCCGCGGCCCGCTCTTCCTGCGCCGTACGGACGGCTGGCTGCTGCCTCTCGACGTCGAGCGCTGGTGCGCCCGCGCCGACGCCGCCGACCTCTCCGCCCTGCGCCGCTGCGAGGGCGCCGTGCTGGACATCGGCTGCGGCCCCGGCCGGCTCGTCGCCGCCCTCGCGGCGCGCGGACGGCCGGCGCTCGGCGTCGACGTCAGCGAGGCGGCCGTCGAGCACACCCTGCGGCTCGGCGGCACCGCCCTGCGCCGCTCCGTCTTCGATCCCCTTCCCGGCGAGGGGCGTTGGGGCACCGTCCTGCTCGTGGACGGCAACATCGGCATCGGCGGGGACCCGGCGGGACTGCTCCGCCGGGTCGCCGGACTGCTGACGCACGGCGGGCTGATCATCGCCGAGACCGCGCCCGTGGACATCGACGAGCGGGTACGCGTACGAGTGGACGACGGGCGCCACCCGCAGGCCGACGGGGCCCGCGCCACGGGTTCGCACTTCCCGTGGGCCCGGCTCGGCACCCCGGCCCTGCTCCGGTACGGCCGGGCGCTCGGCTGGCAGCCCGTCGATCAGTGGGAGTCGGCGGGCCGCCCCTTCGTCGCCCTGCGCCGCAGCACCGCCCGTGTCACCAGACAGAGCGCCGAGCACACGAACAGCACGGCCGTGACCAGCAGCCAGCGCGCCAGGAACCCGTCCGCCGACAGGGCGGTGTACGGCTCGTAGCGCCTGACCCGCCCCGTGATCAGGGGGAACCACACCAGCAGGAGCAGTCCGGACAGGAAGGCCGGTACGCGGACGTGGTTGACGAGCCGGCGCCGTGGTCCCAGCGCGGCGGTCACCGTACGGTCGGCCGCCGTGTAGAGCGGCACCAGGACCAGGTCGTGCACGAGCGCGGCGCCGACGAACCAGACCACGATCAGGAACGTCTCGCCCTCCAGCAGGCGTACCCCCACGTATCCCGCGAACGCGAGGGTGGCGAGCAGCAGCACGAGCTGGAACGGACTGCCCAGCAGGGCGCGGTACGTGAGGGCGCGGGGCCGGAGAGTGCGGGGCCTGGGAGCGCGGGGCTCGCGTACGCCGCGTCCCGCGCCGTTCCGGTGATCCATCACAGCGCTCCGAACGTCAGCCGGGTGACCCATTTCGTGTTCAGCACCCCGGGCGCGGCAGGGACGATGATCCGCGCCGGGAAGCCGTGATCGAGCGACAGGTCCGCGCCGTTGACCCGGAGGGCCAGCAGCGAACGCCCGTCGCGCACCTGGTTGTCGCGCAGCGCGCCCGAGCGGAAACTCCCGCGCGCCTGGAGGGACTCCACGAACACACCGGGCGCGTCGGCCGGGTACCCGGCCAGTGCCGCGAGATCCCGCAGGCGTACGCCGCGCCACGACTGGTTCGATGTCGACCAGCCCTCCACACACGCGATCGGCAGCTCCGAGGTGTGCTGGTCCATCGCGAGCAACTGGGCGCGCGAGAGCCGGATGTCCCCGGCCGGGCCGCTGACGACGAGCCGCCACCGGTCCGTCTCGGTGTCGGCCGCCCTGACCCCGACCGACGCCGCCGTCTTGTTGATCTGGAAGCCGTTCGGGCCGCTGCCCGGGTCCTCCCAGCCGTGCGGGGCGAGCAGCGCGGTACGGCGCAGCGGTCCGTCGAAACTCCGGCCCGCCGTCGTGAGCAGCATGAACAGCGCACCCGTGCCGACGAGCGCGAAGGCGCCGCGCCGTGTGACGGTCGGCGCGGCGGGCGCCGGGGACGCCAGGTCGTCGCCGGTCCCCGGTGCGCGGTGCGCCCCGGCCCCCGTGACCTCACCGGGTCCTCCCGAGCGAAGCTCACCGCTCCGGATCGCCCGCAGCGCCTTCGGTGTCTTCAGCGCCGCGTGCGCGACGAACGCGACGAAGAACACCCACGCGCCGTAGAAGTGCAGCCGGTAGAAGGACCCGGGGAAGAGGTAGTCGAGCTGGATGTTGAGTACCCCGGTGACGAACTCGAACAGCGCTCCGCCCACCAGCAGCACCAGCGAGATCCGTTCCAGCGCGTGCGCGAGGGAGGTGACCGGCGGCAGCGTGAACAGCCTCGGGATCACCGACCAGAGCTTCGCCAGCAGCACGGGGACGAGCGCGATGCCCACCGTGACGTGCAGCCCCTGGGTGAGCCGGTAGAGCCAGTACGGGTGGGTCGGCCAGTCGAAGAGGTAGAAGCCCAGCCATCCCCGGTCCGGGGTCTTGTCGTTGACGGACGCGAGATCCGGGTTGTAGGCGGCGTACGACAGCAGACCCGTCACGAACAGCAGCGTGAGCCCGGCCAGCAGCACGAGTCCTAGTACCGCCGTGAACCGGACGCCGCGCACCGGACTGCGCCAGAAGGCTGGTTCGGTGGGCAGCGGTGGCAGCGCGCGGGCGGCGCGCTTCGGCAGCGGTGGGGGGTGATCCATGCCGCGACCGTAAACCCGCGCACCCGCCCGGGAGCTGGTACGACTTCTGACGAAATGGTGACGTGGCCCCGCCGTACCGCCGGAACGCGCCGCCCGCTGCATAACGTGCCTGGGTGACGACCGATGAACGAGGACAGCCGCTCGGCGACAGGGACACCGGCACGGGCACGGGCACCGACACGGACACGGACACGGCGACGGACGCGGACACCGGCGCGCACCCGGACGTGGACACGGCCGGAGGCAGAGCCGGAGTCACGGTCGGAAACGCGGCCGGGGGCAGAGCCGTCCGCGGACGCGACGCGACCGGCCGCCCGCCCATCCGGGATCTCGTCGCCGCCGCGATCGGGCTCGCGCTCGTCACCACCGCCGCGCTCGTCGGCTGGGCGGTCCAGCGCGCCGACGGCAGCCTCCAGGTCAACTGGCCGCCGCTGCTGGGCACCTGGGACCCCCGCGTCGGCCCCGGCACCCCCGCCGCACTCGCCGTCGCCGTCCTGATCATCGCGTACGGGCCCGGCCTCGCGGCCCGGCTGCCGTGGCGGGCGCTGCTCCTCACCACCTGGGCGGCCGCGCTGGCCTGGACGTTCTCGCTGGCGCTCGTCGACGGGTGGCACTGGGGCGTGGCACGCCGGCTCACCACCAAGAACGAGTACCTCACCGTCATCGACCGCTTCTCCGACATCGGTGCGACACTGCGCGGGTTCTCCGACCACATCGTGATCGGCCCGCCCGGCAACTGGCCGGCCCATGTCGCCGGTCATCCGCCGGGCGCCACCCTCACCTTCGTCTGGCTCGACCGGATCGGCCTCGGCGGCGGCTCGTGGGCCGGGGTCTGGTGCATCGTGGTGGGCGGCTCGGCCGTGGCCGCCGTACTCGTCACGCTCCGCGCGCTGACCGACGAGCACACCGCGCGCCGTGCGGCGCCCTTCCTGGCGCTGGCCCCGGCCGCCGTCTGGGTGGGCACATCGGCCGACGGCTACTTCGCGAGCGTCGCCGCCTGGTCACTCGCCCTGCTCGCGCTGGCCGCGACGCGTACGGTGCGCCTCCCCGCCGCCGCCGCGCTGGGCGCCGGGCTGTTGTACGGGTTCACCTGCTACCTCTCCTACGGTCTGACCCTCATGGCGCTGCCCGGCCTCGGCGTCCTTCTCCTGGCCCGCACGGCGCGCCCGCTGCCCCTGGTGCTGGCGGGCGCCCTGGTGGTGCCGGTGGCGTTCACGCTGGCGGGGTTCAACTGGTGGGAGGCGTACCAGGAGTTGGTCGTGCGCTACTACCAGGGCGCGGGCGGGGTGCGCCCGTACTGGTACTGGGTCTGGGGGAACCTCGCCGCCACCACCCTGGCCGTCGGCCTCGCGACGGTGGCCGGCCTGGGCCGGGTGTTCGCGCTCGCGCCCCGCGCCGTACGGAGCGTCAGGCCCGCCCGGGAACCGTCGGCCCCCGTGCTCCGTCTGGCCCTTCTGGTCCTGGCGGCGCTGCTCGCGGTGCTCGCCGCCGATCTGTCCGGGATGAGCAAGGCGGAGACGGAACGCATCTGGCTGCCGTTCATGCTGTGGCTGCTCCCCGCCACCGCCCTGCTGCCCGGCCGCCGGCGGTGGTGGCTGGCCGGGCAGGCGACCGTGGCCCTGCTGGTCAACCACCTGGTCTTCACCGGCTGGTGAGGCCGCCGGTGAAACCCGTCCGCGACCGGGCCGGCGAACCCGCCGGTGAGCCTCTCCGCTCGGTCACATGACGGTGGTCGTCACCACCGTCAGCATGACGATCGCCGTCAGCGCGTCCTCGGCCGCCTTGACCGCCCGGTGCACAGCCGGCCCCGCCCACTGACCGTGCGCGACCTTCTCCATGTTCACCTTGGCGGTCGCCAACTGCGGCTTCTCGTAGAGCAGTCCGTGCAGCTTCGCCCCGTGCAGCAGGGCCACCAGACTCGCCGTGCGCTCGTCCGGGGCCGCCCCGCGCATCACGACCTCGTCGAGCCGCTGCCGGACCGCCGACTCCACCGATCCGTCGGCTTCCGGGTAGCGGCGTACGGGGAAGAGGCCGAGCACCTTCTTCTTCTCCTCGCGGACCAGCCCCTTGGCCACGAGGCTCGCGGTCGTCCCGGCCACCGCGTCCTTCCTCAGGCGCTCGATCCACTCCTTGGTCTTGCGCGGCTCGCGCTTCCCTTCGTCGGACATGTCGGCCAGCGCCGCGTCCAGGGTGGGGTCGTCCAGCGGCGCCGCGTCGCGGACGGCGACCCGGTCCTCGCTCACCTCGACACGGCCCGCCAGCACCAGTTCGACCAGCGAGGCCGCCGCGATGGCGTAGGAGACGTTCGTCGACTCCTTCTCGGTCCCGGACTCGTCGTCCAGCGACAGGAGCAGCAACTGCTCGCCCAGCGTGGTCGCGACCGGTGTGTTCGTCGGTGTATTCGTGGCGAAGTCCATGACGCTCGTCTCTCCTCGAACCGTGGGGGCAATCAGCCGTCTTCCCCCGGGGCCGCCGCGGAACGCGTTCGGTTCAGCCCGAGGGTGCGGGCGAGCTGCTGGCCCTCCGGGCCCTCGGAGTCCTGGATGGTGTCGATGGGTTTACGGCGCAAGACGCCTTCACCCGCGCGGAATCCTGCCATTTCGCGACTCCTTCCCGACGTTTTCGAGGCTTCCCGGGACGTGCAACAGTGCGCCATGGTCGCGGGTGCCCCGCGACGGGGGGAGACATGGCGTGTGCTGGCCCTGTGACTGGACCGTGATGTACGGAACTTGTCGGGCCGGTCCCGCTGAAGTTAGGTTTGCCTTAGTTACGTCCGGGCCGACTCCGGGCGGCCGTCAGGGAGTGCCCACCGTGTCCACACACCTCACCCGCCGTATCGGCGTGGCCGCCGCGGTCACCGCGCTCGCCGTCTCACTCTCCGCGTGCGGTGGCGACGGCGACGAGTCCTCGGACAAGGCCGGGTCGGGAGGGACGCACGCCGTCACGACCGCCATGGGCGAGGTGCGGGTGCCGGACGACCCCCAGCGTGTCGTCGTGCTCGACACGGACGCGCTCGACTCCGCGATCACGCTCGGGATCACTCCGGTCGGTGCCACGACGGCCGTCGCGGACACGCCGTTCTCCACCTATCTGCCGCAGGACCGGCTCAAGGACATCAAGGCGGTCGGGCTGATCGCCGAGCCGAACCTCGAAGCGATCGCCGCCCTTGAGCCCGACCTGATCCTGAGCAGCAAGGTGCGCGACGAGAAGAACTACAAGCCGCTCTCGGAGATCGCCCCGACCGTCTTCTCCGACACCACGGGCCCCAACTGGCGCGAGAACTTCGAACTGCACGCCGACGCCCTCGGCAGGACGGCCGAGGGCAAGAAGATCGCCGACGCCTACGACGCCCGGGTCGGGGAGCTGACCACGGCGTTCGGCGGCCCGGAAGCGGCGAAGAAGACCACGTTCGGCTTCGTCCGCTTCGTGGAGGGCGCCGACACGCGTCTCTACCTCAACGACACGTTCGTCGGTTCGATCTACGGCGATCTCGGCGTGGGCCGCCCGGCCAACCAGGACAAGACCGGGTTCTCGCTCGACGTCAGCCCGGAGAAGATGGACGAGGCGAACGCGGACGTCGTCTTCTACTCGACCTACGGTGACGCGAAGAAGGCGAAGGAGACCGACATCATCGGCGGCCCGCTCTGGAAGAACCTGGACGCGGTGAAGGCCGGGAAGGTGTTCAGGGTCGACGACAACGTCTGGATGCTCGGCATCGGTTACACCGGCGCGGGCAAGGTGCTGGACGAGATCGAGAAGAACTACGGCGCCGCCACCGGCTGACACCTGGACAGGTGGCCGGCCGGGCCGGGCCTGCTCGGCGGCCGGCCGGCCCGACGCTACAGCCGCTCGAAGCCGCGCATCCGCTCCCAGTCCGTCACCGACGTCTCGAACGCGGCCAGTTCGGTCCGGGCCGCCTGAGCGTAGTGCGCCACCACCGGCTCACCGAAGACCTTCGCCGCGATCCCGCTCTCCCAGCGGTGCAGCGCCTCCGTGAGCGTGCCGGGCAGCCGGGGCACCGAGGGATCGGCGAGCGCGTTCTCCCGGTGGGGGGGCGGGAGTTCGAGCCGGTGTTCGATCCCGTACAGACCGGCGGCGACCGCGGCCGCGAGCGCGAGGTACGGGTTGGCGTCCCCGCCCGGCACCCGGTGCTCGACACGCATCGAGGAGCCCGTCCCCACCACCCGTATCGGGCACGTCCTGTTGTCCCGGCCCCACGCGATACCGGTCGGCGCGAAGGCGCCCGGCTGAAGCCGCTTGTAGGAGTTGACGTTCGGCGCCATCAGCAGGGCGAAGTCCGGCAGACAGGCGAGCTGACCGGCGACGAAGTGCCGCATCAGGGCGGACATGCCGTCGTCGGCCGACGGGTCGGCGAGTACGGCGGTGCCGTCCGTGCCGCGCAGCGACAGATGGACGTGGCACGAATTGCCCTCGCCCTCGTCGAACTTGGGCATGAACGTCAGCGCCACGCCCTCCTGGGCGGCGATCTGCTTGGCGCCGTTCTTGAAGAAGACGTGGTTGTCGCAGGTCGTCATCGCCTCCGCGTAACGGAAGACGATCTCGTACTGCCCCGCGTGGCACTCGCCGCGTGCCGTCTCCATCGCGAGCCCGGCCCGGCCCATCTCCCGGCGGAGGCGGCGCACGACGGGCTCGATGTCGGTGAGGCCCTGGAGCGAGTAGTCCACGTTGTACCCGGTCGCGGACGTCAGGCCCTGGTAGCGGGTCTCGCGGGCGGCGCGGTAGGTGTCGAGGAAGACGAGGAATTCGAGTTCCGTACCGGCGAGCGCGGTCAGTCCGCGCTCGGCGAGGCGGTCGAGCTGGGTGCGGAGCACGTGGCGGGGCGCGACGGCGACCGGTGAGCCCCCGGCGCCCGGCCAGTGCGCGTCGGCGATGACGAGCGCCGTGCCCTCGTCCCAGGGCAGGTGGGTGCGGAGGGTGGCGGGGTCGGGGCGCAGGAGGAAGTCGCCGAAGCCGCTCCGCCAGGCGTCGATGGCGTAGCCGGGGCGGGTGTCCATCTCCACGTCGGAGGCGAGGAGATAGACGCACGCGCCGAATCCGGCGCCGTCGTCGCCGCTGCCGCCCGCGTCCTCGATCCCGTCGAGGAAGTACGGCACGGAGAGCCGGGTGCCCTGGAGTCTGCCCTGGATGTCGGGGACGGCGACGATCACCTCCTCGACCCGCCCGGCGGCGGCCTCGGTCCGCAGCAGCTCGTACGGGTCGCTCATTTCGGGTCCTCCGTTCGCGCCAGCGGGTTCGGCACGGTGCCGTGCACGACGTCGAAGCCCTCGTCGCGCTCCGACCGGTCGTGGAACCCGCCGCCCAGGAGCTGTTCACGGTTCAGCGCGACGCGGTCGAAGGAGGGGGCGAGGAGCCCGTACGCGTCGAAGCGGTCGGCCAGCTCCGGGAAACGGGCGTGGTAGCGCTCGATCTCGGCGCGTACGAGCGCCCAGAACTCGCCCTCGGGCACGTCCAGTTGGCTGGCGCACAACGGGGCGAAGAACCGGAAGTGCCCGGCGAGGACGGCGCTGAGCAGCGAGTGCGCCAGCTCGTGGGCCGGCCAGCGCAGCAGGACGCGGTCGGCGCGCTCCGGGAGCGCGGCGTACTCCGGCCGGTCGCCGGGCAGCAGGTTCACGTCCTCGGCGAAGTCCTTGACCGCGATTCCGATCGGGATCTCGTCGCGGTCGAAGAGGACGACGGTGTTCTCGCCGTGCGGGCAGAAGGCGACGCCGTACCGGTAGAGGTAGTGCAGCAGCCCCGGCAGCAGCGCCCCGAAGAATCGTTCCAGCCAGATCGCGGGGCTGAGCCCGGAGCGTTCGACCAGCTCCGCGGTGAGCGCGCGCCCGTCGGAGCCGGTCTTGAGCAACGCGGCCATGGTGCGGGCGCGTTCACCCGCGTCCGGGTCGAGCAGCGCGGCGACCGGCTCGCGCCAGACGGCGCCCAGGAGTTCGTGGTAGCGGTACGGGGCGTCCTGGACCGACTCGTAGAGCGGATGCCCCACGGCGACGGAGGCGACCTCGCCGAGCGGATGGATGCGCAGCTCCCCGCTCAGATACGGGTCGGCGTCCCGTACGGAGTGCAGCCAGGCGCTCACGTCGGGCGCGGCCTCGGTCGGCCCGGTCGAAAGCCCGCGCCAGACAAGGGTGTTGCGGATGAGGAGGGGGACTTTGACGTTGCGGCGGTGCGGGTGGTCGATGTTGGCCAGGGTGCGGATCGACTGGAGGGGGCGGTAGCGGTCGTCACCCTGCCCGAGCGGCACGATGCGGCCCTCGGCGAGATACGGCGCGAAGAGGGTGGCGACGGCCTCGTCCCAGTGGAACGGGTGCACCGGCAGCCAGCTGAACTCCGCACCGCTCAGACCGGTCCGGGCGCACTCCTCGGCGAGGACCGCGGCGAACCGCTGCCGCGTCGCCGGGTCCAGCTCCTCGGCGAGCAGCCGCTCGGCGTCGAGCCCGGGAACACCCGAGTAGACGGCGAGGTCGCTGTGCACGGCGGCCCACAGCAGCCGGACGGCGGGAGCGGATTCGGGTGCGTAGGCGGCGGCGTCGGAGGCGGCGAAACCGAGCCGGCCCTTGTTGAGGAGCATGCAGGGATGCCCGTCCTGGTACGCCTCCAGCTCCAGATGGTCCAGATCGGCCAGCTCGGCGGCGGGCAGCGCCCTGACGATCGCCTCGGCGTCGGCCCGCCGGGTGGCGGTCAGCTCACGCAGGACCTCGGCGGTGGTGGCACCGTCCCAGCCGAGCACACCGCGCGCGTCGAGCAGCAGACGTTCGGGACCGGCCTCCCGGCCGTCGGGTACGTCCGGGTGGCGGACCAGACTGCCGGGTTCGACACGCCAGGTGCCGAAGGTGCCGCGGGCGGCGCGCAGCGTCCAGTGCACGTCCTCGCCGAGGTCGAGCCGGTACCGGCCGGCGGTCGCGGCGCCGGGCGCGGGTACGGCGTCGGGCGCGGGCACGGCGTCGGTCGCGGGCACGGCGTCGGGCGCTGGTACGGGGACGAGCAGTTCCTCGTACGCGAACTCCTCGACGGCCTTGATCAGCAGCCGGCGGCCGGCCTCTTCCCAGGCGGCCCGGTCGGGATGGTTCATCGGACGTTCTCCTCGGGGACGGCGGAGCGGGTGGGGGCGGGGAGTCGGGGGCGGGGGTCTGCCGGGCCGGGGCCGGGGCTCGGCACCCCGAACGTCGTCCACGCCGCCCGCTCCGGGACCCGCAGCACCGTCCGCCCGGCCACGGCGTTGAGGATCGTCGCCGCGCGCCACGCGCCGAGGGTCAGGTCGGGCGCCCCGACCCCGTGCGTGTGCATCTCCGCGTTCTGCACGTACAGGGTGCCCGACACCCCGGGGTCGAGCGCGACGCGGTAGTCGCCGTCGATCCGGTACCGGCCCTGCGCGTCCCAGTCCACGAGGGTGCCGAGCCCCTGCTCGGCGTCATCGCCGCCGTCGCCGTCATCGCCGTCGAGGAAGGCGGGGCGGGACGCCGCGTACCCCGTGGCCGAGACGATCGCGGACGTCCGGATCTCGAACAGCGCGTCCTGCTGCGCGTGACGGCACGTCAACACATATCCGTGCGGGGCGGCTTCGGCCGCGACGATCTCGACTCCCGGATGCAGCGCGGCCCTCGGCTCCGTCCCGCCGATCGTCCGCTCGTACATCTCGTCGTGCAGCTCGCCCAGCGTCTCGTCGCTCACACCCTTGTAGAGCTGCCACTGCTCCCGTACGAGCCGCTCCCGCCGGTCCTCGGGCAGGGCGCGGAAGTAGCGGACGTAGTCGGGCGTGAAGTGTTCGAGCCCGATCTTGGAGTACTCCATCGGCGCGAACGCGTTCGTGCGCGCGAGCCAGCGGACGTACGGGCCGCCCGCACCCGCCCCGTCCTGGTGCCGCAGCAGGTCGAGCGCGACCTCCGCGCCCGACTGGCCGGCGCCGATGACGGTCACGTCGTCGCAGGCGGCGAGCCGTGCGCGGTGGGTCCGGTAGTCGGCGCTGTGCAGGACCCGGCCGGTGTGCGCGGTGCCCGCGAGCAGCGGGCGCAGCGGCTCCGGCACGACCGGGTTCGTGCCCACCCCGAGGACGACCTGCCGGGCGAGGACGCGCGTGTGGGTCCCGTCAGCGGCGCGATGGGAGACGGTGAACAGCTCCCGCCGCTCGTCCCACCCCAGCCGGTGGACGTGCGCGTCGAACCGGCAGGACGCCACCCCCTCGGTGACCCAGCGGCAGTAGGCGTCGTACTCGCGGCGCGGTATGTGGAAGCGCTCCGAGAAGAAGAAGGGGAACATCCGGTCGTGGTGGCGCAGATAGTTGAGGTACGACCACGGGCTCGTCGGGTCGACCATCGTCACGAGGTCCGCCAGGAAGGGGACTTGGAGCGTGGTGCCCTCCATCAGCAGTCCCGGGTGCCAGGAGAACGCGGGTTTCGCGTCGAGGAACAGCGTGCGCAGCTCCGGGACGCCGTCCGCCAGCGCGGCGAGCGAGAGGTTGAACGGACCGATGCCGATGCCGACCAGGTCGTACACAGGGGTACTCGATTCGGACACGGGCTCGGACTGGGTCACCGCTGGGCCTCCGCGAGGGGATTGGTCAGGTCGACGTAGACGGACTGGGACTCGACGTCCCCGACAAGCTCGTCGAGCCCGTCCACACAGGTCAGGTAGTTGGCCTTGCAGCGCAGCACGGGCGCGTCCAGCAGCAGGTCGAGCAGTGTCTTCGCCCCGGGCTCGGCGGCCCGCAGCCGCTCCAGCCGGGCGCGCAGCACCCGCAGCAGGTCGCCCTCGTCGGCCAGCCCGAGGGCGCCGAACGCGCCGACGAGGCCGAGGAGGTTGTTGATGCCGAGGTAGTACGCGACGCGCTCGTCCACGAACGCGTCGTCGAAGACGAGATCGAGCCCCTCGGCAGCGCCCGGCAACAGCCGCTCCACGGCGGGCGCGTGGGACGCGGCGACGTAGTAACCCTGGCTGTCGCGGTACCAGCCGGCGCACGGCAGTCCCGCCGCGTCGAGCGCGACCAGCGTGTTCTGGTGGTGCGGCTCCAGGGCGATGCCGTACCAGGCACGGAGGCGGATCAGCGGGACCGCGAGCACGTCCAGATACGCGGCCAGCCAGCGCGCGGACGCCTCGGCCGTGGAGACGCCGTGCGCGCGGGCGGTACGGGCGACGGCCTCGCAGAGCAGCGCGCGGTGCGCGGGCGGCGAGCCGTCGCCGGGGCCGGTGCGTTCGGCCACCAGCCCGGCGACGCAGAGCCCTTGGAGCCCTCCGCCCCCGAAGGGGTTGTCGCGTACGGCGGTCTCCAGCCCGGTTTCCGTGTCGCGGCCCGCCGACACCCACCCGAAGTCGCGCAGGATGCCGAACTCCGGATGTTCGGCCCGCAGCCGCCCGGCGGGTCCGGCGGCCAGCAGCCGGGCGGCGCGGACGCCGAGCCGCATCTCGCTACGGAGGTTGTTGCGGCGGGAGTTGGTGATCCGCATACCGAGGGAGAGCTTCAGCATCACGCCGGCGTCCGGCCGGTGCACGGTCCGCACGGACGAGGTCGGGTACCAGTGGGGCCCGGCGGGCCCCAGCGGACGCAACAGCCCCTCGTCCAGGAGCGAGCGGACGGCGGGCCGGGCGAGCACCTCCCGCGCCTGCCACGGATGCGCGGGCACCACGGCCATCCCGTCGGGCACGGACAGCCCGAGCCCGTCGGTGAGGGGCCGCAGCAGCTCGACGGGGGGACGCCCGTCGGCGCTCTCACCGACGAGGACGTCCGGATGCGCGGCGAACCAGTGCAGCGGGAAGGACCCCCGCAACTCCGGTGAGTACGCGTCGAGTTCGCTGTCCGACGCGCCCTCGCGGCTCTTGGGCGCGGGGTGGAAGGGATGCCCCAGGAGCAGCGCCTGCTCGGCGTCGAGGAACGGGGTCACCCCGCGTGTCCCCGGCGACTCGGCCCGCCGCCGCACGAGATGCGCGCCGGTCCGCACGGCGGAGTCGATCACCCGCCCCACGGCGTCCGTCCCGAGGTACGGCGGCGCGCCCCGCCCGAGGGTGGACTCCCTGACGAGCGCGGCGGCGACGAGCCCCACATCGGCGGGCACGCTGCCGCCCCGGCCGGAGGTCACGACACGGACGCGCCCGAACCGGTGCCACCCGGTGGCGGACCGGTACAGCACGCGTACGCGCAGGGTCAGCGCACTGCACGGCAGCCGCAGACTCAGCAGCCCGCCACTGGGAGGCACGTCGGTCCCGGTCTCCCGGACGTACGCGCGGAGCAGGGTTTCGACGGCGACGGAGTCGGCGGCGCGGAGGGCATCCACCTGATCGATCGAATCCCCCACGGCTGCCCCTCCGGGCCCAGCGGCCCCCTCAAGCCCCTGCGCCTCTCCAGGACCGGCGGCCCAATGAAGCCCCTTTGGCGATTGAGGAGCGGGGTCCGGGGCAGCGCACCGGCAGGGGTCCGGGGCAGCGCACCGGTCACCCAGCGCCCCGCTCACGCCCCCTCCTCCGCCACACCCGCGGCCACCACCGCACCCAGCAACCGCTCCACCTCCGCCACCGTCGCACGCGGATTCAGCAGCGTCAGCTTCAGCCGTACGCGCCCCGGCCCCTCCCCCGGCAGCTCCGTGCGCCCCACGACCGCGGCGCCCTCGCGCAGCAGCCGCCGGCGCAGCGAGGCGTTCAGCCGGTCGGTGCGGGCACCGTCGGCCGTCCCCTCCGCCGGCACGTACCGGAACAGGAACGCCGTCAGCACCGGGACCCCACCGCCCGGCTCGGCCTCGCCGTGCAACTCCAGCCGCGGGTGCGCCGCGACCGCCCGCGCCCCCGCCACCGCCAGTTCGTGGCAGGCGTCGACCAGCCGCCCCAGCCCCTCCCGGCCCAGCGTCCGCAGCGTCACCGCGATCTTGAAGGCGTCCGCGCGGCGCGTGGTCCGCAGGGAGAGGCCCAGCAGGCTCGGATAGCCCGCCTCCTCGTCGTCCGCCGGGTTCAGATAGACCGCGCGGCGCGCGAGCGACGCGTACGTCTCCGACCTCCGCACCAGGAAGACCCCGGCCGCGGCGGGCTGCCAGCCCAGCTTGTGCCAGTCCAGGGAGACGGAGTCGGCCAGTTCGACACCGTCCAGCAGCGGCGCCAGCCGGTCGGACAGCAGCGCTCCGCCCCCGTACGCGGCGTCCACGTGCAGCCACGCCCCGTACTCCGCCGCCAGCTCCGCGCACTCCCGCAGCGGGTCGATCGCGCCCGTGTCGGTCGTCCCCGCCGTCGCGACGATCGCGACGGGCAACTGCCCGCGCTCGACGCACTGCTCCAGTTTCGCCGCCAACGCGCCCGTTCTCATGCGCAGTTGGGAGTCGACGGCCACCGGGATCACCGAGTCCTCGCCGAGCCCGAGCAGGGCCGCCGCCCGCTGCACCGAGAAGTGCGCGGCGGCGGACGCCAGAATCCTCGGCCGCGCCCCGGCCACCGCCCCCGGGCCGACTCCCGCGCCCGTCCTCGGCACCCCGGTCAGCTCGATCTGCCGGCCCGTCGCGGCGCCGAGCACCCGGTCCCTGGCGAGCATCAGGCCCATCAGGTTGGACTCGGTACCACCCGAGGTGAGGACGCCCGCCGCCTCGGCGGGGTCGTATCCGAGCATGGCCGCCAGCTCCTGGAGGAGCAGTGTTTCCAGGGTCGTCGCCGCGGGGGCCTGGTCCCACGAGTCCTGGGAGGGGTTCAGCGCGGACACGGCCAGGTCGGCGGCGACGGCGACGGCCAGCGGCGGGCAGTGCAGATGCGCCGCGCACGCGGGGTCCGCCGGGTCCGCGCTGCCGTGCGCGAGCAGTTCGGTGAGCCCGCCGAGCGCCGTGGCACCGCTCACGGTGCGGAACACCTCGGCGACGGACGCCTCGATGCCGTCCGGCGCGCCGGGGGCGACCGGACCGCCGCGCCGCGCCGCGCCCGCCGCGAGCGCGCCCAGCACGTCCCGTACCAGCGGCTCCAGCGCGGCGGCTCCGCCCACCCCACCCGACAACTCGGTGCCGGGCTCGGGCCGCAGGGCCCGCAGTACGTCCTCGACGGCGGCGCCGAGCGCCTCCGTGGTCACGCCGCCCGCCCGGAGACGCCCGCGGCGCCGGCACCGTCCGCGGATTCCGCCGCCGGCGGTGTCTCCGGTGTCGTCCTCGGCGCGTTCACCGCTTCGGCGATCGCCTCCGTCAGCCGTTCCAGCACGGCCTCGGCCTCCTCGTCCGTGATCACCAGCGGTGGCAGCAGCCGTACCGTCGACCCGAACCGCCCGCCCAGTTCCAGGATCAGCCCCCGCCTCAGACAGCCCTCCTGGATCCGCGCCGCCAGCGCGGGTGCCACGGGCCGGGAGCCGCAGGAGTCCAACGGCCCCTCGGGATCGACGATCTCGACGCCGATCATCAGCCCGCGCCCCCGTACGTCGCCGATCAGCGGCAGTTCGGACCGCAGCCCGTCCAGCCGCGCGGCCAGCCGCGCCCCCACCGTCGCCGCGCGCTCCACCAGCCCTTCGCGCGTGACGTGGCGGAGCGTCGCCGCGCCCGTGGCCATCGCCAGGGTGTTGCCCCGGAACGTGCCGGTGTGCGCGCCGGGCAGCCACCCGTCGTAGTCCTGGTCGTACACGATCACCGCGAGCGGCAGCCCGCCGCCGATCGCCTTCGACATCACCATGACGTCCGGCACGGCGCCGCTGTGCTCGATCGCCCAGTAGGCACCGGTGCGCCCGACGCCGGTCTGCACCTCGTCCACGATCAGCGGGATACCGCGCTCGCGCGTGACGCGCCGCATCTCGCGCAGCCAGGTGTCGGGCGCGGGCACGGCCCCGCCCTCGCCCTGGACCGCTTCGAGGATCATCGCCGCCGGGGGGACGACACCGCCCGACGGATCGTCGAGCAGCCGCTCGGTGTACGTCGCCGCCAGCTCCGCGCCGCGCTCACCGCCGACGCCGAACGGGCAGCGGTACGCGTACGGGTAGGGCAGCCGTGTCACCTCACCACCGGCCGCGCCGCCGCCCGGCACCGGCTCCTTGACGGCCACGCTGCCCGTCGTGGCCAGCGCGCCCGCCGTCATCCCGTGGTAGGCGCCGGTGAACGCGAGCACCCCGCGCCGCCCGGTCGCCGTCTGGGCCAGCTTCAGCGCCGCCTCGACGGCGTCCGTCCCGGCGGGCCCGCAGAAGTGCACGCGGGCGCGGTCGGCGAACGGCTTCGGCAGCGTCTCGAACAGGGCGTCGGTGAAGTCGTCCTTCTCCGGTGTCGCGAGGTCGAGCACGTGCAGGGGCGCCCCGCTGTCGAGGGTGCGCCGGACGGCCTCGCGCACGACGGGGTGGTTGTGGCCGAGCGCGAGCGTCCCGGCCCCGGAGAGGCAGTCGAGATAGCGGCGGCCGTCGACGCCCTCGATCGTCATGCCGTGGGCGCGGGCCGGGACGATCGGGAAGCTGCGGGCGTAGGTGCGCGCGGACGACTCCCTGGCGCGCTGCCGCTCCAGGATGGCGCGGGCGTCACCGGGGGCGCCGGTGTCCGGGGCACCGGCGGGGTGCCCGGAGGCGGACAGCGTGGCGGCGGGAACGGTCATGGATCGGCTCCGGAGTATGAGGGTGGGGGAGACGGCTCAGAGCAGCTGGCGCCCGGCGACCGGGTGCCCGAGGAAGGCGTGCATGGCGAACTCCCAGCCGTAGGAGCCCGCGTTGGGGAAGACGACGAGATCACCGGCGCGCACCCGCTCCACGTACACGTCGCGCAGCAGGGTGTCCTCGGGCGTGCACAGCTCGCCCACGACGGTGACACGCGTGTGTTCGGCGGCGGGCCTCGGACACTCGTCACCCGCCTCCCACGCGTCGACGGGCAGCACCGCGACGTTGTGCACGATGTCCCAGGAGGTGGGCAGCTGGAAGTGGTTGATTCCGCCACGCAGTACGGCGAACCACTCGCCGTACGAGGCTTTGACGTCGGTCACCTCGGCCGCGTACCAGCCGCAGTCCGCGACCAGGAACCGGCCGGGCTCCAGCACGACCTTCACCCCTACGGGGGGCTCGACGAGTGCGGCGAGTTCACCGAAGCGGGCCATGTCGAAGGGGCTCTCGCCCTCGAACGCCACGCCTATGCCGCCGCCGATGTCGATGTGCCGCAGCTCGACGCCGTTGGCGGCGGCCGTACGCACGCTCCACTCGACGCACCAGCGCAGGTACGCCGCATGGGTGCCGGCGTCGAGGTTGTTGGACGCGGCGTGGATGTGGAAGCCGACGACGTCGAGGCCGGGGAGCTTGCCCGCGGCCGCCAGCACATCCGGTACGCCGGGCTCGGCGACCCCGAACTGCGAGGGCGCGCCGCCCATGTGGAGCGAGCCGCTGATCGGGATGCCGGCCGGATTGACGCGCAGCGCGACGCGGGCGGTGGTGCCTTCGGCGACGGCGATGCGGCTGATCCGGTGGAGTTCGAGCAGGCTCTCGGCGTTGATCGCCTCGACGCGGGCGCGGACGAGCGCGGTGAGGACGGGTACGGATTTGGCGGGCCCGGCGGCGACGACGGCGGGTGTGTCCGCCGACTCGGCCGTGGCCAGGGCGAGTTCGAGCTCGCTGACGGAGGCGACCTCGAAGCCGTCGACATGCGGGGCGAGGGCGCGGACGACCCCGGGGAACGAGTTGGCCTTGACCGCGTAGTAGACGGCCGCCCAGTCGGGCAGCGCGGCGCGCAGCTCGCGGGCGCGCGCGGCGGCGACCTCCCCGTCGTAGAGATACGCCGACACGGGTTCGGCGCCCCGCGCCATCTCCAGCAGTCGGCTGCGGACGGGCGCCGGCAGGACGTCCGCGGGGTGGGCGGCGAGCGGCGCGGCGGATGGCGGGAACTGGACGGACACGTCGGTTTCAACCTCGGCTGGGGGGTGGGGAATCGGACGGGCACGGGTGGGCCTCCGTACGGGGCCGGCCGTGGCCGGTGGGACGGCGCCCCGGCGGGGTGGGTCCGGGGGCCGTGCCGGGCGCCGACTTGGGCTCCTTCGGGTAGGAACAGAGCGGCCGACGACTGCGGCACACCCGAGGGAACCGACCGAAGACTTAGGCGAGCCTAACCTAAAGGCTTGCCGGGTAGATGCCAAAATGGCCCATGTGCGAGGGGCGATTTCCGGACAGGAAGCCGGCGTTCACCCGCTTCCCTGACTGGCTCGATCGCACACACTCCGGCAGCCGGGACCGGCGCCGGTCCCCACCCCCGCGCAGTCACCCGGACCGCCAGCGGCGCCGTCACGCTTCGCACGCCCCGGACCCGGCGTACGGCGACACCCGCCGCTCGGTCGCGTCGATGAACTCCTGAAGCGTCCGGCGTGAGCGGACAAGCGTGTCGATGTGGTCGTCCAGTCCCCGCTGGCGCGCCCGGAGCATCTCCAGAACGTCGTCGCAGGGCAGGAGATCGGGCCCGGCCCCGGTGGCGCAGGGCAGCAGGAAGGCGATCTCCTCGGTCGAGAGCCCCGCTTCGAGGAGCCTCCTGATCTGCGTCACGGTCACGACGGCGTCGCTGCCGTACTCGCGGTAGCCGTTGGCGCCGCGCTCCGGTTCGAGCAGGCCCTGGGCCTCGTAGTAACGCAACTGATGGGCGTGGACACTCGTCCGCCGGCTCAGCTCCCCGATCAGCATGGCGGCCCCCCTTGACCTTCACATCGGTATGAACGTTGAAGATTCTGTCACGCGCACCAAGCCACATCGAGGAGCGAAGAATGAATGCTGCTGCACCCGTGACCGTGCTGGGCCTGGGCCTGATGGGCCAGGCACTGGCCGAGGCGCTTCTGCGCGAGGGGCACCCCACGACCGTCTGGAACCGTACGGCGGCCAAGGCCGAGCCTCTCGTCGCCAAGGGCGCGAAGAGCGCCGACTCGGTCGCCGAAGCCGTCGCGGCGAGCCCGCTCGTGATCGTCTGCGTCCTGGACTACGACGCCGTGCACGGACTCCTCGACCCGGTGGCCGGCGCTCTCGACGGCCGGGTTCTGGTGAACCTCACGTCCGGCACCTCCGAGGGGGCACGCGAGACGGCTCGCTGGGCGGCGGAGCACGGCGCCGGCTATCTCGACGGCGCCATCCTGACCGACCCGGACGGTGCGGGCTCGGCGGACGCCGTCATCCTCTACAGCGGGCCCCGCGCGGTCTTCGACACCCACGAGCCGGCCCTCAGGGTGCTCGGCGGGGCCGCGACGCATCTCGGCGACGACCACGGCCTGTCGTCGCTGTACGACGTCGCGGTGCTGGGCATGATGTGGGGCGTCCTGAACAGCTTCCTCCAGGGCGCCGCCGTACTCGGCGCGGCGGGCGTCGACGCCTCGGTGTTCGCACCGCTCGCGGCCCGGAGCGTCACGATGGTCGCGGACTGGGTGCCCGGCTACGCGGAGCAGATCGACAAGGGCGCGTTCCCGGCCTTCGACGCCACCCTGAACACCCATCTGGCTTCGATGAACCACCTGGTCCACGAGAGTGAATTCCTCGGCGTGAACACGGAGTTCCCCGAGTTCGTCAGGTCCCTGGCGGAGCGTTCCGTGGCGAACGGCCACGGCACCGAGGGTTATGCGTCGATGATCGAACTCTTCCGCAAGCCCTCGGGGACGCGGGAACAGCCGACGTCCCGTGACGACTAGGAGCCGGACATGACCACACCTTCCACGCCGTTCGACCCGCGCGCGCTGCTCGCGGAGAGCCGCCTCGGCGTCCTCGCCACCATCAAGTCGGACGGCCGCCCCCAGCTCTCCCCCGTCATGCCCTTCTACGACAGGGAGGCGGGCACCCTCTACGTGTCGATGACCGAGGGCCGCGCGAAGACGGCGAACCTGCGCCGGGACCCCCGGGCCGCCCTGGAGGTCACCAGCGCCGACGGCTGGTCCTGGGCGACGGCCGAGGGCCCGGTCACGCTCATCGGCCCGGGGACCGACCCCGACGGCCGGGAGGTCGAGGCCCTGGTGGATTACTACCGCCGCGCCTCCGGTGAACACCCGGACTGGGCCGAGTACCGCGCGGTGATGGTGTCCGACCGCCGGGTGCTGATGGTGATGACGGTGGACCACGTGTACGGCGCGAAGATCGCCTGACACCGCCAGACGGCGCGGTGCCGCGCCTCCGGGGCTGAGGGGTCCCCTGGAGGCGCGGCTGTCAGCGGCCCCGGGCGGTCAGCGGCCCGGGGAGGACGCCCCGTCCGTGCGGGCCGGGCCCAGGGACGGGATCGCGCCCAGGACCTCGATCGGGATCACCGCGCCGGTGTCGGTGGCCTCGGGGCGGGTCAGATGGACCGCCAGGTTCGCGATCTGCTGGGCGCGGTGGGCGCCGCCCTGCCGGCCGGCGCCGTCGGGGGAGCCGTATGTGATCACGTTGACGGTGATGTCCGAGCCGCGGCACTCGTGGACCAGGTGCCAGGCCAGGCTCATCAGGTCCGCGTACGGGGCGCCGCCGGACAGGGCCGAGCCGCGGCCGAGGCCCTTCGTGGAGGCGATCAGGACGATCCGCCCGTGGCCCGCCTCGCGCATCCCGGGGAGCGTACGGCCGATGATCGCGTTGGCGCGGGCCCGTGTCCCGGCCGCCGCCGCGTGGTCGGACTCCTCGCCGTACCGGTCGTGGCGGTCGGCGTCCACGACGAGGACGTCCACGGCTCCGTGGCCGGTCTCGAACTCCGAGACGGCGGCGTCCAGCTGCAGTCCGTCGCTCACGTCGCAGCGCACGTTGTACAGCTCGTCGGGCGGGGTGCCGCGCTCGTACAGGAACCCGACCCAGTCGTCCTGGCGGGCGTAGGCGGCGGCGACGCTCTCGGCGCTTCCGCTGGCGCCGCTGACGACCAGTACCGAACGGCTCACGTCTGCCACTCCCCCACCGTGCGTGACCCCGCGGTCGCGCACCGAGACCGGATCCGCGCTCTTCGGCCGGTACCAGGCCGTCCACCTGCGGGCGCGCGGAGGCCGCGGCAGACGGTGACCGGCGGCGAGATTCGCCGTGTGCGGAGCGTGCGCCGGGGGCGGCTGGCCGACGGCCGATCTGCTCGCGTGGCGTGCTCCGGTGTGCGCCGCGGTGGTCTCACGCCTGGGCCCCCACATGGGGTCGTCGGATGCGGCACCCCTCAGTGCGTCCACAGCAGCCTCTCCAAGACGGGTTGGTCAGGGCGGCCCGCCCGGTCGTGCTCGTCGGGCGGTGGTCCGGGGGCCGGCCGGCCCCTCAAGGGCGCGCGCCGACGCGGGGAGCCTCGGCCGGGAGGGTGGCCGAGGCCGCCCAACTGCCCTGCTGCGCGACGATGCTGACCTCGGTCCCGCACCGCTTCGTCAGTACGTTGGCCAGACGCGAGCTGTCCCCGTGCGGCTCGGCCTGGTCGCAGGTGCCGACGGCCCCGGAGAGTTCGGCCGGGCCGCCCTGCGGGGGCACCGTCGCCGACTCGGCGGGCGTGTCCAGGATCGTGACGCTGACTCTTATGGCGACGGCGTCGTCCTCGGGTCCGGGGCGTTTGGTCACTCCGAGGTAGTAGCCGCTGACGCCCACGACGCTGATGGCGTGCCGGGCCAGATGGACAGCGATCTCCTCGCAGGCGGCGATCTTCGCCGGCGGCCAGCCGAGACCGGCCAGCTCCTTGCGGACGATACGGCGCGCGACCTGGATCTGCTCCGGTACGGCCGGTAGTGAGACGTGCATGGCATCGGTTCTCCGTGACCCCCCGCCCTGTCACGCCTCTCGGTGTGTCCGGCGGGGTCGGTTCCCGAACCCTGCGCGGCGGTCTGGGGGGTACCGCGTAGGGGAACTCCAGACCTCACCATATCCACCCGACCCCACACTCTGCAACGTGACAGAGTTCGGTCGGCGGGTATCGTGGAGCGCGCTGAACGGAGAGGAAAGAGACCCTCCCCACCCGCGGACGCGAGGAGGGCCCGGTGAGTCAGCCACGATCCGGCCCCACGGTCGCCCTGCGGTGTTTCGGGGCGGATCTGCGCCGCCGGCGCGAGGCCGCCGGCATGACGCTCCAGAGCGTCGCCGACAGGATCAAGAAGGACCGGGCGACACCGGCGCGCTGGGAGAACGCGGAGACGGTGCCGAACCCCCGCATGGTCGGCGTCCTGCTGGACCTCTACGAGACGCCCCCCGACGAGCGGACCGAGGTCCTGCACGCGCTCTCGGAGGCGAAGAAGCCCGGCTGGTGGCACCCCTGGCGCGAGGTCGCCGAGGTCGGTGTCATCGACCTGGAGTCCGCGGCGACGAGCATCCGCTCCTACGCGCCCGGCGTGCTGCCGGACCTGCTCCAGACCACGGAGTACGCGGAGGCCCTGATGAGTCTGCGCAACCCGTACGAGGACCCCGCCGTGCGCCGTCTGCGGCTGGAGCTGCTGGAGGCCCGCAAGGAGCACACCATCGGCGACGGCAAGGGCGCGGACCGGGCCAGCCTGTGGGTGCTGCTGGAGGAGGCCACCCTGCGGCGCCGGGTGGGCGGTCCCGGAGTGATGGCCCGTCAACTCGACTACCTTGAAGCCCGTATCGCCGACGTACGTTCCTCGGTGGCCATCCAGGTCATTCCGCCGCGCGTACCGCACCCCCTGGCCATCAGCCTCTGCGGCCACCTGGAGATTCTCCGCTTCAAGGAGTTCGGGATGGGGGAGAGGCTGATCCAGATCGGCCTCCATCCGTCCATGACGCTCATCACCGACGACTCCGACGCAGTTGAGAACTACCGAATGGCGGTGGATGTGACCAGCGGGTTCGCACCGCCCCGTTTCACTCCCCTGCCCCTGACGAGTAAGGACTTCGGATGAGCGACTCCGTACGCCCCGGAACCAATGTCATGCCCACCGTCCCCAACTCCGCGCGGATCTGGAACTACGCGCAGGGCGGTCAGGACAACTACCAGGTCGACCGCGAACTCGGCGATGTGATGATGGGCGACTTCCCGGAGATCAAGACGGCGGCCATGGAGTCGCGCGCCTTCCAGGAGCGGGTGGCGGACCACGTCGTCCGGGAGTTCGGCATCCGCCAGCTGCTGGACCTGGGCACGGGCATCCCCACCGGCAGCGGCACCCACGGCACGGCCCAGAAGGTGGCTCCGGAGTCGCGGGTCGTCTACGTCGACAACGACCCCGTCGTCCTGAACCACGCCAGCGCGCTGAGAAGTTCGCCCGAGGGCAAGATCCACTACTTCCAGCAGGACTTCCGCGACGTCGAGGCCGTGCTGGAGGGTGTCGCGACGACCCTGAACCTGGACGAGCCGGTCGCCCTGCTGGTGCTCTCCACCCTCGGCCACTTCCCGCCCGCCGAGGCGGCCGACCTCGTCGAGCGGTACACGAGCCGCTTCGTCTCCGGCTCCTGTCTCGCGGTGTGCGACACGATCGAGACACCCGGCGTGCTCAGGATGCAGGAGCACTACCTTCAGGCCGACCCCGAGGGCGCCTATCTCGCCCGTACGCCCGAGCAGATCGCCGACTGCGCCCGCGGACTGACCCTGCTCCCGCCGGGGCTGGGCCCGCTGCCGGAACTGGTCCTGCCGGCCGGGACCAGCGCCCCCGCCGGCGCCGAGGACTGCGTGCAGTGGGGATTCCTGGCGGTCAAGCCGTAGGGACGGGCGGGACGCGCGGGGACACGGCACCCGCGGCCCCCGGGCGCGGGTCCGGTCCGCCCCCCGGCACCGGTACCGGGCGCTGCCGGGAGGCGTCGGCCGTTTCGCCGCGCGGGGCCGCCGAGCCCGGTTAACCTCGGCTCCGTGACCACCACTTGGGAGCCCTCGGCAGCGGGTGTGCTGCGCCTGCCCTCCGGCCGTCTCGTACGCGGCCGGGGACTGCGGCACCCCCTCCCCGCGGGCCCGGCGCCCGCCTTCGCGCTCTACCTCCTCGGCAAGGAACCGCCCGCCGTCGACTGGACGTCCCGCTGGGTCCGCTGGCCGGACTTCCGGCTGCCGGCCGACCGGGCCGGGGCCGCGGCGGCACTGCGCGAGGCGCTCGACCGGGCCGGGGACGAGCGCGTCGAGATCGCCTGCGGCGGTGGCCGGGGACGTACGGGGACGGCCCTGGCCTGTCTCGCCGTCCTGGACGGCGTGCCGAACGCGGAGGCCGTCGCGTACGTCCGTGAGCACTACTCGCGCCACGCGGTCGAGACCCCGTGGCAGAAGCGCTACGTGTCCCGCTTCGGGTAGCCGCCGGACGGGCCCCGGCCCCTCAGCTCACCACCGCGCCCGACGCCAGCAGCAGGTCCGGCAGTGTGCCCTCGAAGTCCGGGGCGAGCCGGAGCGCGAGCGCCCAGCCCTCCGGGTCGTCCGAGAGGTGCTCGGTGGCCAGTGCCGCGACCGCGCGGCGGGCGGCCCGCACCTCCTCGGTGCCGGGCGAGTCACCCGGCGCCAGCGCCCTGGACAGGAAGGCGATGCTCGCACGGGCCGGGAAACCGGTCCGCACCACCTCGTCCAGGGTGACCTGCCCGAGCGCGTGCGCCTTCTCCAGCCAGCGGCAACCACCGTTGTCGATCCGCAGCGGCAGCTTCCTCAGCATCTCGGGCACCGAGGGCGGCTGCGCCCCCCGGCGCGGCCGGTACTGCGGGTGCGACAGACGCAGAGCCGCCGCGTCCGACTCCCCCGCGAGCACGGCCGGGCAGCCGTCCATCGCGGCCAGCCGGACGAGGACCCGGTCGTGCAGGGGCTCCGTGGCGTGGGCCGCCGCCAGTTCGGCCCAGGGAACCGGTCCCGGACCGACCTCCTCGTCGAAGAGTTCGAGCGCCCTCGCCAGATCGTCCCGCTCGGGGCCGGCCCCCTTCTCCGACAGGAAGTCCGCCCGCCCGGCCGGGCTCGCGGCGGCCTCGTACGCGGCCCGCAGCAGGGCCAGTCCGTCCGGTCCGGCCGCCGCGTCCAGCGCCGCGCGTCCCGTCTCCAGGGTCGGCGGCGACAGCGGGTGCGCGGACTGCCGCCTGCGGCCCGGGAAACAGGTCTCGTCCAGCAGCTCCCGTACCGAGCCGGGCCCGTGGCGCTCCCAGAGCCGTATCAGCAGGTGCAGTTCGAGCGCGGGCGTGTGGATCTTCACCCGGGGGCTGCCGAGCAGGATGCGGCACGCAACCGGGTCGCCCGAGTCCGCGCACGCCAGCAGCCAGGGCCGCCGCGCGCTCTCCCCCAGTCCCTGGATCAGTCTCCTCGTCAGCGGGATCCGGTCGGCGTCCGGGGTGTCGACGGACTCCCCGCCCTGCCGGAGCCGGCCGGACAGCACATGGCGGCGCTGGGCGGGAGTCAGATCGGTGTGGAGGAAGAGCGCGGCGTTGACCTCGGGGTCGTTGTAAGGGATCAGCTCCTCGATCACCTCCGGCGCGGTCTGCCAGGTCGAGGCGATACCGGCGAGGACGGACGCGCCCCTCGACCGGACGATGTGCGCGCGCAGTTCGGTGGACGGCCGGTGCCACAGCAGCAGATGCTGAATGGCGCGCTGGTCCATGTGCGCGACGAGCGCGCACCGCGTGCCGTGATCCGCCGCGTCGTACAGCCGCAGCCATGCCGCGCGCCCGGCCGACCCCCCACGGCTGGGGAACTCCGGTCCCAGCGGCTTCGGCCAGGGCTTGCCGCGGTGCTTCGGCTCCTCGGCGAGCGCCGCGTCGACCAGTTCGGTGACGGTGCCCGAGAAACGGGTGAGCAGCGAGTACACGGCCCGCCAGGGGGCGAAGTCCGAACCCAGCCGGGCCACTTGGGCGGCCAGGGCGGTCCGTGTCCCCGTGTGCTCGTCCGGCAGGGCGCACAGGACGGCGCGGGCCGGGCGCGTCTCCCGCAGGACGCGATCGGCCGGGACGTTTCCCGAGACCAGTCCCCGGCCGAGGAGCTGGGACAGGGCGTACTCCTCCAGGCTGCCGAAAGCCGGACTCTCCAGCATCGACCAGTGGACGGCGCCCTCGGGCAGCCTGCTGTTCCAGTTGGCCTCGAAGGCGGCGAGGGCCAGCTCCTCGGGGCAGTCCGGGTGCGCCCAGAGGGTCACCAGTGCCGTGGGGCGGAACGGCTCGGCGCGGTGCTCCGCGAGCAGGACGTCCCAGTCCAGGGCGCCCGGTGTCCCCGGCAGCTCCGCCGTGCCGCGGAATTCCCGGTCCCTGAAGTCCCCGACGAGTTCCGCCGTCGTCCCCGGGTGGCGCTCCCAGGAGCGCCTGTGCACCGGGGGAGTGGTGCTCGGGGTGGTCATCCGGGGCCCGGAGCCCGCGCCCTTGCCATCGAGGACGCCGCGCGCGTGCGCCACCAGCTCGGGAAAGGGTGACAGCAGGGCCGGTTCCAGCATCGCCTGCTGCCGGGACGACAGCAGCTTCGCCGGCAGACCGTCCTCCGCCCGCCAGCCGGGGTCGTCGGCCGTGGCCACCGCGCCCTCCCACACCGCGGCGCGCTGGGCGGGCGTACGGTCCCGGTCGTGCTCGCCGTAGAGACCTGCGGCCAGCGCGGGATCGCCGCGCCCCGCCAGCCGCCGGAACACCTCGCCTCGGTGCCCCGCGCAGGCGACGAGCGCCCTGAGCAGGTCCGGGTCCCGGGTGGCGGTCAACTCCGCCAGCAGCGGCGGCGGCAGCGGGACGGTGCTGCCCAGCAGCCCGACCGTCTCCTCCCGGACGCGCGATATCAGCGCGCGGGTCAGCTCCCGGTCGGCGAGGGCGTAGGCGGCGGCTACGACGGTGTGGTCTGTGAGGCGCATCGGGGACTCTTCCGGGCTCTGCGGGCGGCGACAGTGGCGTGGTGGGGCGGCGGTCGGGGCGCGGGGTCCGGTTTCCCGGACACACTTCTCAGGACGTCGCCGCCAGCTCCTTCATCCGGGCGAGCACGCCCACCCAGTAGCTCTGCCGGGCGGGTGTCTGCCCGACGAGATGGGTGGCGCGCAGCTTCGGCGGCATGTGGCGCAGCAGCCGTGCCACGATCTCGCCGTGCCGTTTGAGCTGGGACAGTTCGGCGTTGGCCAGCACCCGGTGGACCACGTCGGTGTCGTTCGTCCCCTCCGGCGAGACCTCCGACGCGACGGCGAGCCGCTTCTCCCAGAGGTCGACGTCCCGGACCAACTCCTTGAATCCGAGGGCCACTTCCTGCCCGGTGCCGGCCAGCCTCGCTTCGAGGCCGGTCAGCGGCACCGGGGCGAACTCGCCCTCGCCGAGATAGATCAGGCCGGACATCAGCGGCTGGCCCGCCAGGTGCAGTTTGATCAGCCGCTCCAGCGTCCGCTTGGTGATCCAGTCGCGGGCCTCGTCGTCGATGTCGTTCTTCCACCATTCGATGACGGTCTCGGCCACCTCGCCGTACGCCGCGATGAGCCACTCGTTGGCCGGGATGTCCTCGGGCCGCACCTCGTAGCTGATCGTGAAGCGGCTGGCCTGCGCCACGTTGTTCCTGCTGACCTGGAGCTTCCTGCCCAGGTGGTACGGCGGGTTCTGGAGCGCGATCTGCGCGCGCAGGCCCTCCACGGGCCGCCCGGCCAGCGTCCACTCCTGGGTGATCTCCATCAGCTTGGCGAACGCGGCCTTGTCCTTGGGCCGGTTGTACTCGTCCCAGACGATCACCTTCTCGCCGGGGCCCGAGAGCGCGCGGGTCAGCAGGGTGTCCAGCCGGCCGTCCGGGGTGGGCACGGGCACGCAGAGGTCCTCGACGTTGGTCACCGGCAGGGAGAAGTAGACCGGCTCCGCGCCCAGTTCGTCCCGTACGACGCTCTTGGTGATCTCCGTCTTGCCACAGCCGGGCGGCCCTTGCAGCAGTACGGCCCAGTTCTCCCGCAGGGCGGTGCGCAGGATGCGGCGTACGGGATCGGCCACGGTCGGCGGATTCTCGGCGCCGACCGCGGTCGCGACGGCGTCGAGGATCTCCGCCGTACGGTCGCCGCCCTCCGTGCCGTCCTTCCGCAGGTCCCGCAGCCGCATCCGCACCCCGCCGACCAGCGGCAGCCCCCAGCTCAGCGGCAGGCCGGCGACGGCGCAGTCGAGCACGTGCTCCAGGGTGCGCGGGGAGAGCAGGGCGCGCAGCCGGGGTGTCAGTCCGCTCCAGAGCCGGAAGACGTCGCCGAGGTCGAGAGCGGGGTGGCGCGCGGCGAGCGAGTGGCGCCAGGCCGTGTCGTTCGCCGTGAGGCGCACGGTGACCATGCGGTCGAGGACGGCGAGGTCGCCGCGCGCGGAGCCGGTCTCGGTCAGGGACTCGTTGTCGGAGAGGAAGACGCCGACACAGCCGAGGGCCCGCAGGTCGTGTTCGCCGAGGGTCCAGTCGCAGGCGATCTGCATGAGCTGGGACTGAATGGTCTCGCCGGCCTGCAAGGAGTCGTCGATCAGCAGCACGAAGGGCTCACCGGGGGTGAGCTGACGCATGATCAGCTGGGTGAGGACCAGCTCGCCGGTCCTCTCGTCCCGCACGGGCGCGTTCATCAGGAGGTCGTCGGGCGTGAGGTTGGCCGCCGGGACGAGGACCACACGGGTGCCGGGGTGGGCCCGCGGTATGTGACTGAGGAAGGTGGAGGTCTTGCCGATGCCGTGCTCGCCGAAGACCTGGCCGGTCTGGCCCATGGCGATCATGGCGTCGATGAACTCGGCCAGCCGCCCGCCCGGTTGACGGCCGGCCGGCCTCTCGGGGTAGGTGGCGGTGACGGGCCAGTCCTGGTCGGGGCCGGAAGGGCTCGCGGCGCGGTCGGGGTCGGTCTTGATCACGGTGGTGGAGTCCAGTCCTCGGGTGGTGGTTTTCGAGCCCGTCCGGCCATGGAGGACGAACCGGCGGAACCGCCGCGAATGCCGGGCCCGGTGCCCGGGGGCGGGCAGGGCAGGGGTCCCGGCCTCAGCTGTCGCCGGTCGTGACGCGGTGGCAGGCCATCGGCGGACTGTGTCTGTCCGGCCAGTCGTCCCCGCCGTCGGTGATCAGCCATATCCAGCTCTCGGGACGGGCGGGCGTCACCGGTGGCGCGTGACCGTCGGTGACCATGATCACCGCGTCCGGCCGTATCTCGCAGCGCCTGCCGCCGACCTCCCGGCGCCCCTCCACGTACTCGACGACATTGCCGAAGTCCGTACCTCCGCCGCCCCGTACGCGCTCTCCCGCGACGAACGGCATGACCTCGCCGTCGAAGCTCAGCCAGTGCGTCTCGACGCCGTCCGTGCGGCCGATCAGTGTGACCAGCCAGTCGATCACCCGCTGGGACATCGAGCCGGAGGTGTCGATGGCGACGACCACGACCTTCGTACGCTCCCTGCCGCGCCGCGACAGCATCGGATCGTGGCCGAGCGCGAGCAGCACCGCGCCGTGCTTCCTGGGGTAGACGAGCCGCTCGCCGTCGCGGAGTCTGGAGGCGAGGGTGTCGGCGAGCCAGCGCTTCCACCACTCGACGCGGCGGGTGGGCTCGGTCCGGCCGCGCAGCGCGCCGAGGCCGAGACGGGCCCACAGCTTGCCGACCCGGTCGCTGCCGCCCTCGGAACGGTCCGCCAGGTGCAGGATCTCCTCGCGGGCGGGCCCCTCGCCGCGCAGGGCGGCCCGCAGCACGTCCGCGAGGACGCCCTCCGCCACCTCGCCCACGGTCTCGTCGTCCAGCGGGACACCGCCGATCAGCAGGTGCGGGCAGACGGCGCCGGCGGGGACGGGCGGGGCGCTCATGCGCTTCAGCTCGCCGTAGACGGTCATGTCCGTCTCGGTGAAGTGGTCGTACGACAGCGGCTCCAGGCCCTGCGCGCGCAGATCCGCCTCGTACATGGCGTGGATCGCGTGCGGATCGATCCCGACCGGTTCCCGTACGGGATCGGGCCCGTCGCCCGCCTGTCGCGGCATCGGGCGGGTGGGCAGCCCGGCGCGCAGCCGTCGCATGACGACATGGTTGATGGAGACCTCGGCGGCCAGCGCGAACACGGCGTCCCCGCGCAGCTCCGCGTCCACGTACAGATGCCGGTGGATGAGATGCCGCGCCTCGTGGAAGAGCACGAACCGCACACCGTCCGCGCCGATCGCCGCGAAGAACTCCGGGTTGTACAGCAGCACGCAGCTGCCGTCCCCGGGTGCCACCACCGCCGCCGTCTCCACGGCGAGCGTGGGGATCTGCCGGTGGCACTTGGTGTAGAGCCAGGACGCGATCGCGCTCTCCCGCACGCCGAAGTCGAGCATCGCGGCTTCCTTCAGGCGCCGGCCGCGCTCGGTCGTCTCCGGGTCGGGCGAATCGTCCAACAGCCGCCGCCAGTCCCGGAGATCGGCGGCGCCCGAGGACGTGGACGTGGTCACGGCCGCTTCGGTCATGCGCAAGACCCTAGCGGCGGGGTCTGACACCCCGTCGCGCACCGGACGACAGGCGGCTGAGCGCGCACCGTGCCGCTCGGACATGCGCCGACCGGGACGTCCGGCGGGACGTCCCGCCGGGCATCAGGCAGGCCACTGCCATGACATGCCGTGTATCCCCGCCGGGCACTTCGGCGGCAGCATGTGCGCCGTGTGCGAGACGTCCAGCGCGATCTGGCGGCTGCTCGCCTTCTCCGCGTCGATCCGCTCGCGGTAGTAGCGGTGGCAGCTCACCGGCAGCGCGTCCGGGTGGAAGTACACATGCAGCAGATACTCCCGCAGGCTCACCCGTGTGCGGCGCTCGTGGTACGTCGAGACCTCGCGGCTCGGCGAGAGCGAGATGGTGTAATCAGCCACCACCGTCTCGTTCTTGGCCAGTTCACCGCCGAACAGGATCTCCGTCACGATGCTCCGCCGCTCCGGCAGGAACTCCATCCGGCCGAGCCTCCCGCACCGTACGGCGACGTCGACCGACGCCGTCGCCGGGTCGTCGATCACATGCACGGCGGTCAGCCGGCTCGCGCCGTCGCGGGTGGCGCGCAGCACCTGGTTCACCGACATCTGCCGTATGCGGCGCTCCGCGTCGAGATGGACGGTCTCGTGGATGACCAGGGAGGTGACGTCCTCGTTGAAGCGGGCGAACTCCGCGCCGAGGGCCTGTTCCACGTCGGAGTTCTCACCGAAGACACGGTGGGACGCGGAGAGATCGAGCAGGTCCGACGCCGTACGCCCGCGCGGCCGGGCGGGGCGCAGCAGGGAGCGGAGGGTCCCGGCGGGCAGCGCGAGGATGTCCTCCAGCGCGTCGACGGCGCGCAGGGACCTGGCCCGTTCGGGCTGGCTGCGCCCGCGCTGCCAGTAACTGAGGGTGGCGAGGCTGACGCCGATGCCCCGTGCTTCGAGCCGGTCGCGCACCCGCTCCAGGGAGAGACCGCGGCGGCGCAGCGCCTCACGGAAGACGTCGGCGAACGTCACGTCCGGCTCCCCGGTGACATCCGGGTCCACTGCCGCGCCCATGTCCCCGGCCGCGTCCCCGCCCCTGTCCGTTTCCGTGTCGGTCATGGCGGCAGCTCCGATCGAAGAGGAGTCCCGGGCGGGCCGGACCCCGTTCTCTCCGCCGATGGTATGCGGACGACGAAAGCCGCCCACCGGTAGAGGTGGACGGCTCCGCCGCCGTCTCTCCGGGGGCATCGGAGAAACGAAAACCTGGTCAGTTGGTGTTGAGGGTCAGCTTGTAGTGCGAGAGCGCGTCGGTCAGCGGCTGGAAGTACGACGAGCCGGTGGTGTTCACACCGCCGCAGTTCTGGCCGATCGGGCCGCCGGAGGTCATGCCCTGCGCCTGGTTGCCGGAGATGTAGGCGCCACCGCTGTCGCCGCCCTCGGTGCAGACCGTGGAGCTGCCGAGGCCCGTGACGACCGTGTCGGGGCCGCCGTTGGCGTCGGTGTACGTGACGGTGACGTTGTACGACCGCACGGTGCCGCAGGTCCAGCCCGTCGTCTGGCCGGACTTGCACATCGCCGCGCCCGTCGCCGCCCGCGTACCGCCGCGGACCGCCACGTTCCCGGCCTGGCCGTACGTGGTGACCTGCGTGCCGATCGAGTCCTCGGCGTCCACCGCCGCTATGCCCATGTCCACGCTGCGCGTGCCGACGGCGAAGCGCGAGTCCGTGCCCTCGGCGAACTTGACGTTGTTGTAGGCGAGGTCCGGCAGGTCCTCGATGCAGTGCCCGGCGGTGACCAGGTACTGCTTGCCCGCGGCGTCACGCGCCCCGAACCCGACCGAGCAGATGTAGCCGTTGAAGGTCATGCGGCTGCCCGGGGGCACCACCGCCTGGGTCTCCAGGCGCTCCTGGCCGCGGACGACGCGGACGGCGTCGCCGTGCCTGCTCGCGGCCTTGATGAACGAGCGGGCGGCGGCGCCGCTGTCGCTGCTCACCTCCACCGTGACGGTGTCGGACGCGAGGTCGACCGACCACGACGAGACACCGGCGGGGGCCCGCTCGACGGCCGCCGCGTCCAGCTCGGCCTTTATTCGGTCCAGCGCCGACTTGCCGTGCTCGGGCACGCGGGCGACGAGGCCGGCGTCCGCCAGCCGGGCGGCGGACCCGGCGTCCGGCGCGTTCACCGTCAGCGTGCCCGCCTCGGTGAAGAAGGCGCCGTCCGTCTTGACGCCCTGCTTGTTCACGGCGGCCAACTCGCGCTGCTGCGCGGCTTCGTGGTCGAGTCTCTCGACGGCCTCCCGCTCGGTGCCGCCGAGGGTCTCGGCGAGCGCCGAGACCATCTCGGGCTGGTACCGGGGCGCCTGACCCGCGCGGGACGGATCGGCGGCCTGTGCGCCGGTGACGGCGGACGCCGAGAGCAGGACGCCGGTGACGGCGGCGGCGAGGTACTTCCGGGAAACCTGCACGGGTGCTTCCTCTCGTTTTCGGAGCAGCGCCGAACAGCGGCATGCCAAACCTGCGGGGAGTGGGGCCCGTTGCCGCGAATTCGTGGGTGAGTGCTGGTCCGGCGACGTGGATGGGGGGTGTGTGGGGCGTCGCGGGATGAACTCTCGCTGAACGCTCCCTTTCCGTACAAGGCCCGGCCAGGGAGGTATTTTCAACAGAGTTGCGGATAACTGTTGAGAGGAAGTCGGGGGACGAGAGGTGGGCGGGCCGTCAGCCGGCCGGGTCCCCGCCCGCCCCGTCGAACGCCTGGGCGACCGCGAGACTGTCCTCGTAGACGTGGTTACGGGTGATGAGGCCGTTCTCGACGGTGAGGTGCAGCGCGAACCGGCACCGGTAGGCGCGTCCGGTGGACCGCGCCGTCTGCCGGATCTCGCCCGTCACGACGGCGTCGTGCCCGTCGACCAGGATCCGCTCGATCTCGGTGGCGGCCTCCCCGGGCACATGATGCGCGGCGATCTCACGGTAGTTGGCCGCCGCGTCGGCCCGGCTGCTCCGGTGCCGGATCCAGGGCGTCGCGGCCCGCCCGTGCTCGGCCTCGGGCCAGTCCAGCCCCCAGTCGACCTCCTCGGCGTACAGCTCCCCGATCCGGTCCGGGTCCCCGCCCCCGATCCTGCGCAGCAGCTCCTCGACCACCCGACGCGTCCGCGCGCCCGCTTCACCCGACATGACTCTCCGCCCCTCACCTGCCCCGCACCCTGTCGGCGCGGCGTGTTCACCCCACCCTGACGGGGCGGACGGACGACGGCGATTACCCCGGAGGTAACACCCCCGAACCGGCCTCCTCAAGAGGAGGAGCTGATCCCCAGCACCGCGTTGCCCTTGTTCATGCCCCTCAGCTCCACGGTGACGGTCGTGCCGCCGCCCCGGCCGAAGATGCCCCGCGCCCCCTCGGCCGAGAGCCTGACCCTGACCGCGCCGCCCGAGGGATAGGAGTGGCGCACCGTGACCCCGGTGTCGTTCCGGTCCACTTCCAGCGTGAGGTCGCTGACCTCGATGCGGGTGGCCGCCTTCGTGACGCGGACCTCGCACGCCCCGTCCGCGCAGGCGGCGAGGGACGTGCCGTCGGCGGCGGGCAGCGGCGGCGGCGCCGGTGCGGACCGCTCGCGCTCGGCCTTCCGTATCGCCGTACAGCCCGGAGAGTTGGAGGCGGACTCGAACATCCCGTCCGACCGCACCAGTTGGTCCCAACTCGGACTCGGCTCCTTGATCGCCGCCACCAGCGAGGTGACCCGCTCGGCGCGGCCGATCCTCTCCCGCGCGGAGAGGCCGGCGAGACCGTCCGGGTCGGACAGCCGTCGCACCTCGGGCCGGACGCGCTCGATCTCTCTCACATAGGCGGCCCGCAGTCTCTCCGTGTCGGGTATCCGCGTCAGCGAATCCACCGCTCCGAATTCCCGGGAAATGGTGTCCAGAGCCTCGGCCGCCGACAGGAGATAACCGGAGGCGACCGGGCCGGCCGCCCGCTCGGAGAAAGGTTCACCGGCCTCTCCCCGAAGCCGGCCGGCCTGCTTCAGGCTGTCCGCTCGCAACGCCCCCAGGGACGCCCTGCTCCGGCACATCCCGTCGGCCCACTCCCACAGGCCCGGGTTGAAGAAGGGCCCCGAGGACTTCCCCGAGAGGTCGTCGCTCCCGCCGTCGTCCGTCTCCGAACCCGCCATGGCGAAGACACCGCCCACGGCCACGACCAGCCCGGCCGCCAGGAGCACGGCCTCCCGCCGGCGCCGAACCGACCTCTTGAACATATGAGTTCCCCGCCCCCCGCCGCAGACCCCGCCGCCGGAACGAGCCTAGGTCGTGTCTTGAGCCCGGGACGCAACGCCCGCACAAGACTTTCGTCCAGAACAGAAGCTGCCATACCAACCACGCCTGGAATCCCATACGTTCGGACGTCGTCCGGTCCAGTCCGCTCCCCCCACAGGAGTCCTCATGTGTGAGCCCCACCTCACCCGCCGCGCCCTGCTGCGCGGATCCGCCGGCGCGCTCGGTGTCGGCCTCGTCGCCGCCACCGGTGCACCGGCGTACGCCGACAGCGGTGCCGACCGGGCACCGCGCGACAACTTCCACAACCCGTTCAGCGGTTACGCGATCACCGGCACCTGGCAGGAGCACATCGACCGCGGCTCGCTGGGCGGTATCGACTACGGCATGGGGGTCGGAACGCGGCTTCCGGCGGCCGGCGGCGGCACCGTCACCAACATCCCGGAGAACGGGACCGGCGGCCACACCGTGACCATCACCCACCCCAACGGCTACCGCACGCAGTACATGCACCTGTCCCAGTTCCTGCTGGGCAACGGCGCCTCCATCGCGGCGGGCGGCATCGTCGGACTCTCCGGCGGCGCGCCCGGCGCGCCCGGCTCGGGGTCGTCCACCGGCCCGCACGTGCACTGGCACATGATCGATCCGAACGGCACACGCATCAATCCGCTCACCTTCCTGGGCGGTGGCGGTGGCGGCGGGCTGCCGAAGACCTCGACGGAGCAGGACGGCGTGCCGGGCACGGTGTTCTGGCAGCGTGCCCAGAAGTGGCTCTCGATCGAGTCGGGTTACACGGGCCCCGTCGACGGCGCGCCGGGCACCCAGACGTACGCGGCGCTGCAACGCAACCTGCGCGACCACCACGGCTACGGCGGACCGATCGACGGCGTACCCGGTCAGCAGACGTACGCCGCGCTCCAGCGCCTCGCGGGCGGTTACGGGTACACCGGTCCGGTGGACGGGGTGATGGGCCCCAACTCCTGGCGCGGTGTGGCCCGTTTCCTCAACGAGGACCGCTGGGACTGAGCGGACCTCGGCCCGCGGGCGCGCCCCGTGGGACCGGCGGGTGCCACGGGGCGGGCCGCGGCGGCCGCGGCGGCGGGCGCGGCGCAGGGCGCGGATCGTACCGCGACCCGTCCCACCTGCGCGTCTGTCCGTCGGCAAAGATTGCGTATGCCGATTGTCAGTGGTGCCTTCTATGGTTCTGGTCATGACCCCTGCACTGATCGGGCGTGACCACCCCGCAGGCGTCCTCCGCGCGGAGATCGGCCGGGCGACGGACAGCCACGGGGGGCTCGTGCTGGTCGCAGGCGAGGCGGGCATCGGCAAGACCACGCTCGTCACCGCCGCCGCGCTGGAGGCCCGGCAGCGCGGCGCCCTGGTGCTCGGCGGCTCCTGCTGGGAGGGCAGCGCTCCGGGGTACTGGCCCTGGGTGCAGGTCGTGCGCGGGATGCGGCGCGGCCTCGGTGAGCAGGAGTGGGCGAAGGCCGAGGAGGCGGCGGGCGGCCGGCTCTCGGTACTGCTCGGCGAGGCCGCGGGGGACGACGAGGCCAAGGACGCCTTCTCCGTGTACGACGCGGTGACGACCGCCCTGGTCACCGTCTCCCAGGACCGCCCGGTGATCGTCGTCCTGGACGACCTGCACTGGGCGGACACCGCGTCGCTCAGACTCCTCGAATTCGCCGCCCAGCACGCCTGGTTCGAGCGTCTGCTGCTCATCGGGACGTATCGCGACGTGGAGGTGGAGGCGCCCGGCCATCCGCTCCAGCAGCTGATCCTCCCCCTGGTCGCCCGGGCCACCACCGCCGTGACGCTGACCGGGCTCGACAGGGACGACGTGGGCGCGCTCCTCACGCTCACGACCGGGCGGGAGCCGGAGCCCGCACTGGTGGACGAGGTGCACAGCCGTACGGGCGGCAATCCGTTCTACGTGGAGCAGACCGCCCGTCTCTGGCACGGCGGCAGCCCCGTCAGCACGATCGCCCCCGGCGTGCGCGAGGCGGTGCGGCGGCGGCTGTCGATGCTGCCGGGGCCGGTGGGCGACCTGCTGGCCGCCGCGAGCGTGCTGGGCCGGGAGTTCCACCGCCAGGTCCTCGCCGCCGCGACGTCGGCGCCCGTGCCGCACGTGGACCGGCTGCTGGAGCGGGCCGTGTCGGCGCGGCTCGTGGTGACGCGCGGGAGCGGCCGGTTCGCCTTCGCCCACGACCTCGTCCGCGAGACGCTCTACGAATCCCTGGACGAGGCCGACGCGGCCCGTCTGCACGGCGCGGTGGTGCGCGCCCTGGACACCGCCCCGGCGCTGAGCGAGAAGGTCGTCCCCGCGGATCTGGCCCGGCACGCCCATCTCGCGGGCGATACGGTCGAGCGCGGCCACCGCGTCGACCTGCTGCTCGCGGCGGCCCGGGACGCGTCGTGCAGGCTCGCGGTCGACGAGGCCGTCGGTCACTTCCGGCGCGCCCTGGAGGTCGCGGAGACCTCCGGCGAGGGCGATCCGCGCCGCGCCGTCCTCATCGCGCTCGACCTCGCGGGCGAGTTGCGGCACCACGGTCTGGAGGAGGAGGCCCGGCGGTATTTCGACCGCGCGGTGACACCGGCGCGCGAGCTGGGCGATCCGGAGCTGCTGACGCGTGTCGCGCTCACCCTCCATCAGCAGCAGGACCTGCCGGGCCACGGCGCGCAGGCGGGGGAGCTGCTGCACGAGGCGTACCGCGCGCTGTTCGGCGAGCGCGACGAGGACCGTTCGGCCGGGAGCGGCGGCCCCGGCAGCAACGAGATGGAGCGGATGGCGCAGGACCTCGCCGTCCGTGCCACGGACCTCGCCCGGCGGGACGACGACGACGAGGCGCTGGCCTTCTCCCTCTGGGCACGGCACGACACCATCTGGGGCCTCGGGACGTCCGACGAACGGCTCGCCCTCACCACCGAGATGTCGACGGTCGCCCGCCGCACCCAGAATCTGGACATGGAGGTGCACGCCGCCGCGATGCGGTGGGTGACCCTCCTGGAGCTGGGCGACCCGCGCTATCTGGGCCAGTTGCGTACGTACGCGGGAGTGGCCGAGCGCACGGGCAAGCGCCGGTACGAACTGGGCAAGACGCTCGACCTGGGCATCGTCGCCGCGCTCAACGGCGACTTCGACCAGGCGGAGAAGTGGTACGCGGACACGCTCGAAGCCGTGCCCGACCAGGCGGCGTACGGATATCTCACCTCCCATCTGCGCTGGGCGCTGCACCTGGCGCGGGGCCGCTTCGACGAGGCCGACGCCGTCACACGCGACCTGGACGGTGTCGACCACTTCTACGTGCTGCTGCTCGACGGGATCTCCGCGGTCGAGCGCGGCGACACGGCGCGGGCGCTGCGGCTCCTGCGAGAGGTGTCGGACCGGCCGGAGCCCGTCTCGCGGGTCTTCGCACCGCTGTGGTTCCGGCTCCTGGCGCACACGGCCGCCGCGTCGGGCGACCCCGCGCTGATCGCGGAGGCCCGGGGCGCGCTCGGCGCGCACAGCGGGCGCTGGCTCGTCGCGCTGTACGGCTGCGACATCAGCGGGCCCGTCGATCTCTGGCTGGGGCTGCTGGACGCGGCGGAGGGTCACTGGGACGCGGCGGTGGCCTCCTTCACCGCCGCGCGTGACTCCGCCGACCGCCTCCAGGCGAGGCCCTGGTCCCTTCGGGCGGCCCTGGCGCTCGCGGACGCGCTGCGGGCACGCGGCGACGACGGGGACGCCGCGGCGGAGGCCGCCCTGCGTGCCCGGACGGCGCCGGCGGCGCGGTCGATGGGGCTGCGGCATCTGGAGAAGCGCTCCCCGGAGGTGGAGGTGGTGGCCGACGGGCCCGGCTCGGCCGGTTCGCCCGACCCGCCGGACCCGCGCCCCCGGCGCGGGCCCTGGGTGCGGGGCCCCTGGGGGGACGGCGTGGGCCCGCGGGGGCCGGGCAGACCGGAGGCGGGCGCGGACGCGGGGGCCGGCGCCCGCCCCGCCGCCGCCGCCCGTGCCGCTCCCGGGGAGGCCCGGCCGGTCCCGCCCGGAGCGGAGTTCAGACGGGACGGGGCCGTCTGGGCGCTCGCCTTCGACGGGCGTGCCGTCCATGTGCCCGACGCCAAGGGACTGCGCGATCTGCACACGCTGGTCTCGCACCCCGGCACGGACTTCCCCGCGGTCCGGCTGCTCTCCCCCGACGGCGGCGAGACGGCCGCGGCGGCGCACACCATGGGCGGCGACCCGGTGCTGGACGAGCGGGCCAAGGCGGAGTACCGCCGGCGGCTCGACCAGCTGGACCAGGAGATCGACCGCGCGGGTGAACGCGGCGACGACGAGCGGGCCGCCGCGTACGACAGGGAGCGCGAGGCCCTCCTCGGCGAGCTCCGCACCGCCGCGGGTCTCGGTGGGCGCACCCGCAGGCTGGGCGACGTGGCCGAACGGGCCCGTAAGACGGTGACGGCCCGGATCCGCGACACCCTGCGCAGACTCGACGCCCTCCACCCCGAACTGGCCGCGCATCTGCGCAAGTCGGTGACGACGGGAGCGACCTGCGCCTACCGCCCCGACCGCCCGGAGGGCGACACCTCACCCCCGCTCACCTGGCGTCTCTGACCCGGGCCGCCGCCTTACCCCGGTCGACACAGACCGGTGGCCCGCGGCTCTCCCCCGGGGAGTCGCGGGCCACCGAGCGGCTTGGTCACGGCCTCACTTGCGGTTGTAGAGCCGCATCGTCCAGGTGCCGAAGACGAGCACCAGTCCGACCGACCAGCCGAGCGTCACCGCGATGTCGTGGGCCGGCCAGTTGCCCGCCATCAACTCCCTTACCGCGCTCGCGAGTTCGGAGACCGGGCTGTTGTTGACGAACGCCTGGAGCCAGCCCGGCATCGTCTTCGGGTCGACGAAGACGTTGCTCAGGAACGTCATCGGCATGATCACCATCATGCTGACGCCCATCACCGACTTCTCGGTGCGCAGCATCAGGCCGAACATCGTCCAGATCCAGGAGAACGAGAAGGAGAAGACGAGCAGCAGCGCCACGCCCGCCGCGATGCCGAGCACTCCGCCGTCGGGCCGGTAGCCGATGGCCAGCCCCACGCCCAGGATCACTATCGCGGCGATCATGTAGCGGATCACGTCACCGAGCAGATAGCCGACCATCGGGGCCGGGCGCCAGATCGGGAGCGTGCGGAAGCGGTCGAAGACGCCCTTGGCTATGTCGGTGTTGACCGCGACGCCCGAGTACATGGTGATCATCACGACGCTCATCACCATGACGCCGGGCAGCAGGAACTGGATGTACTCGGAGACCGACCCCGCCAGCGCACCGCCGAAGAGGTACGCGTACATCAGCACCATCATGACCGGGAAGACGGTCACGTCGAAGAGCTGCTCGGGCACGTGCTTGATCTTCAGCATGGCCCGCCAGCCGAAGGTGACCGACGCGGAGAGAGCGCTGGGCCTCGGCGGGCGTTCCTTGTTCACCAGCAGCGCGGCGAGGTCGTCCGCCGTGGGTGTGGTGAGTTCGAGGTCGTCGAGGTCCTGGGTCTTCGTGGCTACGGTCGTCATACCGCCGCCCCCTCCTTCACATCGGTGCTCTCGCCGAGCGGCGTACACGACGCGTCGCCGGCCGGCCTCTTCTTGTCGGTGAGGGCGAGGAAGACCTCGTCCAGGCTCGGCTGGCCGAGCGAGAAGTTGTCCACGACGATCCCCTCGTGGGCCAGCTCGGCGAGCGCCCGCCCGGCCTGCTCGGCCGCGCCCTGTTCGGTGCCGCTCCCGCCGATGGTGGCGGTGAGGGCGAGGGGGTCCGCGTCGAGCACGATCTCCGCGCGCAGTGCGGCGGCCAGCACCCGCCGGGCGTCCGGCCGCTGGGCGGCGTCACGCAGCCGCAGATGCACCGCGCCGGAGCCGACCGACGCCTTCAGGTCGCCCTTCGTGCCCTCGGCGATGACCTTGCCCTGGTCGATCACGGCGATACGGGAGGCCAGTTGGTCCGCCTCGTCCAGGTACTGCGTCGTCAGCAGCACCGTCGTCCCCTGCGAGACCACGGCCCGCACGATGTCCCAGACCTGATTGCGGCTGCGCGGGTCGAGACCGGTCGTCGGCTCGTCCAGGAAGAGCAGGTCAGGGGTGTTCAGGATGGAGGCGGCGATGTCGATACGGCGCCGCATACCGCCCGAGTAGTTCTTGACCTGCCGGTCCGCCGCCTCCGTGAGACCGAACGCGTCCAGCAACTGCCCCGCGCGGTCGCGTGCGTCGGGCTTGGTGTGCCCGAGGAGCCTGCCGAGCAGGATCAGGTTCTCCGAGCCGGTCAGGTCCTCGTCCACCGACGCGTACTGCCCGGTCAGGGCGACGCGGCTGCGGACGGCCTCGGCATCCCTCACCACGTCCTTGCCGAAGATGCGGGCCTGGCCGCCGTCGGGGCGCAGCAGCGTCGCGAGCATGCGCACGACGGTGGTCTTTCCCGCGCCGTTCGGGCCGAGCACTCCGTAGACCGTGCCCGTCGGCACGGCGAGATCGACTCCGTCCACGGCGCGGTTCGAGCCGAAGACTTTCACCAGCCCCGTGGTCTCGATCGCGAGGTCGTCTTTACTCATCGTCATTCCTTCGTCTGTCGTCGTTCGTCGTTCGTGTGCGGGCGCGGGGGGTGTGTCGTTCCGGATCGTCTTCGGCGGGTTCCGCCTTATGACTCCCGGGATCCCGGAAACTCATCAGCAGATGTACGGGCGGACGGCCCGCGCCTCGCGGAGGGCCAGGCCCCACCACCCGAGCTGGTCGAGCAGCACGCGGGCCTCGCGCTCCCTGTGCTCCTCCGCCGCCGCGCCGACGTCGAGGACGTCGTCGCCGCAGTCGAAGAGGTTGATCGACACCCCGTTGCGCAAGGTGACCGTGTGCAGCTCCGTGAAGACCGTGCGCAGCCCCTCCACCGCGTACAGCCCGCCCGACCCGTGGCCGTAGCTGACGAAGGCGACCGGCTTCGTGTGCCATTCGTCGTACGCGAAGTCGACGGCCTGCTTGAGGGAGGCGGGGAACGAGCGGTTGTACTCCGGTGTCACCACCACGAACGCCTCCGCGCGGTCGACCTCGGCCGTGAACTCCGCCACGGGCCCCGTGGGCAGGTCGGGGTAGCGCGCGGGGAAGTCGAAGTCGGCGAGGTCGACGACCGACAGCTCCAGCTCGTCCCGCTTGGCGGCCCGCTCCACGAACCACCTCCCGACGGCCTCACCGAGGCGGCCCTCGCGGGTGCTGCCGATGATGACCGCGACGCGCAGCGGCGCCGCGGCCGTGCCGGTCCCGCAGTGCTGTGCCATCCGGGCGCCGCCTCCCCCCGTCGTCCGTCGTTTCCGCCCCCACCCACCAGGCGCTAGACGTGACCGCGCGCCCGCCAGATCAGATCTGGCGGGCGCGCGAGATGAGGAATGACCAATCTAAGACGGCGGGGCAACGGAGGCCGGCTTCAACAACTCGGGAGCCCGGAGCCCTGCCGTGCGCCATGATCCCGGTATGGAGAAGCGAGCGGACTCCGGAGTCGACACGGACGCGGACGCGGACACCGACGCCGGGTGGAAGGCACGGCTGGGCTGGGCATACGGGCTGATCGCGGACGACCCCACGGTCCGGGACGCGGCGCTGACGTCACTGGCGGGCGCCCGGGTACGCGTCGGGGAGGCTCTCGACCGGTTCAACGCGTTGTTGGCGGCGGCGCGGTCCGACTACGAGGTGCCGGGCGTCCGGGAGGCGTTGGCGGAGTATCAGTGTGCCGCCGGGTACGTGCTTCCGGACGCGTTGTGGAACCGGCGTGCGAGCATCGAGTCCTGGCCGGGGCTTCCCTACGCGTTGCTTTTCCTGGAGTGGGAGGCGAGGTATCCGGAGGACTGGACCGTGCATGCCAAGAAGTGGGGCACGAAGCAGGGTCTGATACGGGACCTGGCGGTGGCCGAGCACAGCGCGCCCGTCAGGGCAAAGCTCACCGAACTCGTCCAGATCGTCGTCCGACGGCCCTACCGCTGCAAGGACCGCGACTACGTGCGCGTCGCCCGCGCCGTCGACAGCCCCGGCCTCCGGGCGGGGCTCACCGCGGCCGCCCGGAGCGGCGACCCCTGGGCCGAGCGCCATGCCGGCTACGTACTCCGGCTCCTCGACCACCCCGAACTACCCAACTCACCACACGTCTGGCGCACCTGGAACGCCGGCACCTACGCGAAAGCCACCGCCGGAGGTGGGTGCGGCGCGTAAGCCGCCGGCCCGCGAATCGTGAGGGCCCGGCCGGCGGCGGTCGGCCCGCCCCCACCCTGCCGGCTCCCATTCGGCAGGTCTCAGTCCTCGCGCGTGTGGAAGTAGTAGAAGGTCGCGACCGCGCTCGCCACCCCCACCGCCAGCCCGATGCCGGACGATCTCAGCACGCTCGCGTAGGTCAGGCTGTGCAGGAACCCCACGGACACCCCCGCCACCACACCGAAGGCCATCGCCCGCAGCTCGGGGGCCAGCGTCTTCGGAAGCCGCATCAGTACGAAGACGAGCACGGCCACCGCGAGACCGGAGACCACGCCGAGGGTGATCTGGAGCGCGTTGAGCGGGCTGCCGTGGCGCTGGATGAACGGGGCCCAGATGCCGTAGAGGATGCCGAGCGCCACCGGCACCGCCACGGTGTGCAGGGGGATACGCCGCCTCCCGCCGCCGGAGGACCGTCCCGGGAAGTGCCCCGAGAAGCGCGACGGGCGCGCGTGCCGGGGCCCGGACGTGGTCCTGGGCGTGGACGTCGGTGCCTGTGTGGCCATGGCAGAGAACTCCTCCCGCTCGTCCCTCTTCCAGAGCACACCCGCCGACCGCCCCCGGCAACTCGGACCGCCGCGCCCGCCGCTCCACCCGGTCAGGGCTGACAGCCCCGCCCCCCATGCGTCACTGTGGCCACCGTGATCTCTCCCCGCCCCGACCGGCCCACCCCCCGGACCGGCACCCGGCCGACCGTCCGGCTCACGCCTCCGGAGTGGCTGCTCAGCGGTCTGCGGCCCAAGCCCGCCCCCGTCCCCTGGGCGGCCGTCGTCCGCGCCTCCGTCGCGCTGGCCGCACCGCTCGCCGTGGGACTGGCCGTCGGCCGGCCCACATACGGCGCCCTCGTCGCCATGGGCGCGCTGTCCGGCGTGATCAGCGACACCGCCGGCGCCTACCGCCTGCGGATACTGACCATCGCGATCCCCCAGCTCTTCGGGGCGATCGGCGTCACCCTCGGCACACTCGTCTTCGGCCAGGGCTGGCTGGCCGTCGGGGCGCTGACACTCGTCGCGCTCGTCTCCGGGATGATCTCCTCGATCGGCGCGGTGGCCTCGGTCTCCGGGCTGCTGCTGCTCCTCAACGCCGTCGTCGGCGCCGGTCTGCGGATGCCCGAGCCCTGGTGGGTGGCGCCGCTGCTGCTCTCCTGCGGCGGTCTCTTCGTCCTCGCGCTGTCCCTGCTCGGCTGGCCCTTCCGGGGCCGGGTCGCCGAGCGCACCGCCGTGGCCGACGCCTACCGCGCCTCGGCCGGTCTGCTGGAGTCGGCGGGCCGGCAGGACACCGACGGGGACGGGGACTACGACGCGAAGCGGCAGGCCGTCACCGCGGCGCTGAACGAGGCGTACGACCTCGTCCTCGCCCGCCGCGCCCGCGACAACGGCAGGCGCGGCCCGCTCGTCCGGCTGCTCTCTCAGCTCAACGTGCTCATCCCGCTCGTCGAGGCCGCGCCCGCCGCCCATCTGCGGCGCCGCCCGCTGCCCGACGAGATCCCCGCCGCCGTACGGGAGTTGGCGCGGGCGGTCGAGGAGGGCCGGCTCGGCGGGGCCGACCTCGACCTGCCGCCGCCCGGGACCCCGTCGGAGCGGGCCGTCGACGCCGCGCTGCGGCACGCCGCGTCCGTCGTGCACAAGCCCGACCCCGACCCGTACAACGTCGACGACCGCCTCGGCCGCCCCGCCGCGCTCGGCGTCCGGATCCGCCGCGCCGGGCGCGACATGCTGTTCAGCGAGTCGTCCTGGCGCTACGGGCTGCGACTCGCGCTCTGCATCGGTCTCGCCCAGTCACTGGTGTCGGTGATCGACGTGCCGCGCTCGTACTGGGTCGCGCTCACCGTGACCTTCGTCCTCAAGCCGGACTTCGGCTCGGTCTTCTCCCGCGGTGTCCTGCGCGCACTCGGTACGGCGGCCGGTCTGGTGGTGGCCGCGGCCGTGCTGGGACACGTACCGCGCGGCTGGTGGGACGTGCCGGTGATGGTGGTGCTCGCCGCCTTCGTCCCGGCGGTGTCGGCGAAGAGTTACGGCTTCCAGACGGCGGCCATCACACCGGTGATCCTGCTGGTCTCCGACGTGCTCAACCACGAGGGGTTCGCGCTGGTCGTGCCTCGTCTGGTGGACAGTCTCATCGGCTGCGCGATCGCGCTGGTCGCGGGCTATCTGCTGTGGCCGGAGAGCTGGCACACCCGGATCGGCGACCGGCTCGCGGACGCCGTGGAGGACACGGCGGACTATCTGGCGTACGCGTTCGGCCCGACCACCGGCCGTACGGAGGCGGAGACCGCGGCGAACCAGGCCGAGCGGGTGCGGCGCAGGCGGGTCATCTACCGCGATCTGTCCGTCGTACGGACGGAGTTCCAGCGGGCGCTGACCGAGCCGCCGCCGACCGGCAGGCGCGCTGCGGCCTGGTGGCCGCTGGTCGTGGCGCTGGAGCGGATCATCGACGCGACGACGGCCGCTCGCGTACGCGTCAACCACGGGGCGGCGCCGCCCGGCGCGGCCGAGATCGCGGCCGCGGAGAAGCAGTTGCGGGAGCTGGCGGCGCGGGTGCGTTCCAGTGTGGTCCTGGTGGACGTGCGCGAGGAGTGGTCGGCGGCCGACGACGAAGGCGTGCTGGCACCGCTGCGGCAGGAGCTGCGCGCGGCGCAGGCGATCACGTCGCAGCGCCGTTGACGGCACCCTGCCCCCTCCGCACGCCCGCCCCCTTCAGTAGTCCGGCGCCTTCAGCGTCACCCAGACCCGCTTCCCCGGCCCCCGCCTCGGCGCGACCCCCCAGTCGTCGGCGAGCGCGGCGACCAGCGCCAGCCCGCGCCCGCACTCGTCGACGGGATCGGGCGTACGCGGCCGGGGCAGCGAGTCCCCCGCGTCCTCGACCTCCATCCGGAGCAGCCCGTCGGCCCTGCGGACGGTGACCACGATCTCCCGCCCCGGCGGCGACCCGTGCCGCAGCGCGTTGGTGACCAGCTCCGACAGCAGCAGCGCCGCCGTCTCACCCAACTCGCCCGACAGCCCCATGAGCCCGGTCAGGGCCTCCCGCGCCCGGCCGACACTGCGGGGATGGCGGGGGAGGCTGAGCCTCATGTGCTGGTCACAGTCGTGGTTCATGGGGAGGACCTTCCCCACGACACGGACTTTTACTTTCCGTGCATACAAGGTGACCGAGCGGGTTCGGCGCCGCGCTTCACCGCCCGGCGCCGGCTCGTTCCGAACGGCCCTCAGTGGCCGTGGAGTTCGTCCAGTACGCGTCGCTCGCGCTTCGTCGGACGGCCCGTGCCCCGTTCGCGAACGGCCACCGGACCGGCGAACTCGCGCGGCGGGGGCGGCGGACTGTTGTCCACGTAGCACTGCACGGCCACCGGCGCGCCCACCCGCTTCCGCACGATCCGCTTGACCACGACGAGCCGTTCGCGCTCCGCGTGCCGGACCCGGATCTCGTCGCCCGCCTTCACCGGAGCCGCGGGCTTCACCCGCTCCCCGTTGACGCGGACGTGGCCCGCGCGGCAGGCGGACGCCGCCTGGGAGCGGGTCTTCGTCAGCCGTACGGACCAGATCCAGACGTCCGCCCGTACCGACCCCTGGTCCTCGGGCACCTGAGCTTCAGCAGCCATGCTCCCGAGCTTAGAGCGTGTCCTCCTCCGGCGGCCCGGCCATTTCCGGCGGCGCCTCCAGGGCGTCGAGCACCTCGTCCTCCGACGTCTCGCGCAACTCCTCCCCGACCACCAGCCAGCGCGTGATCCCCACCGACTCCAGGAACGGCAGGTCGTGGCTGGCGATCAGCAGCGCGCCCTCGTAGGACTCCAGCGCACCCGTCAACTGCCGCACGCTCGCGATGTCGAGGCTGTTCGTCGGCTCGTCCAGCATCAGCAGCTGCGGGGCGGGCGCGGCGAGCATCATCGCGGCGAGTGCCGCGCGGAACCGCTCGCCGCCCGAGAGCGTGCCGGCGGGCTGCGCCGCCCGCGCGCCCTTGAAGAGGAAGCGCGCGAGCTGCGAGCGGATGTGCTGATCGGTGACGCCGGGCGCCAGGCGCGCGACGTTCGCCGCGATGCTCAGCTCCGGGTCGAGCACGTCGAGACGCTGCGGCAGGAACCGCAGCGGTACGAAGGTCTCGGCCTCGCCCGACAGCGGTGCCAGCTCTCCGGTGAGCGTGCGCAGCAGGGTCGTCTTGCCGGACCCGTTGCGCCCGACGAGGGCGATCCGTTCCGGGCCGCGTACGTCGAGGGTGCCCTCGCGCAGCTTCCCGAAGCGGGGCCGTACCCCGCGCAGCGCCAGGACCGTACGGCCGGCGGGTACGGCCGTGGCGGGCAGGCTCACCTTGATCTCGGCGTCGTCGCGGATCGCGTCCGCCGCCTCCTCGCGGCGCTCGCGCGCCTCGCTCAGCCGCTCCTCGTGCAGCACCCGTGACTTGCCGGCGGACTCCTGCGCGGACCGCTTCAGTCCGCCCGCCACGATCCGGGACGCCTTCCGCTGCGCGTTGAGCTTCTTGTCCTGGCGCTGGCGGCGGGCGCTCTTGATCTGCGCCTCCTCCAGCTCCCGCTTCTGCCTGCGCACGTCGGCGTCGGCGGCGCGCAGGGTGCGGCCCGCCGCCTCCTGCTCGGTGGCCAGCGCCTCCTGGTACGCGGACCAGCCGCCCCCGTACCAGCTCACCGAGCCGGACCGCAGCTCGGCGATGCGGTCGACGCGCTCCAGCAGCTCGCGGTCGTGGCTGATCACCACCAGCACGCCGGAGCGCCAGGAGTCGACGGCCTCGTAGAGCCTGCGGCGGGCGGGCAGGTCCAGGTTGTTCGTCGGCTCGTCCAGCAGCAGGACGTCGGGCCGCTCCAGGAGGAGCGCCGCCAGGCGCAGCAGGACCGTCTCGCCGCCGGAGATCTCGCCGACGGTGCGGTCGAGGTCGATGCCGTCGAGTCCGAGTGAGCCGAGCATGGCGATCGCCCGTTCCTCGACGTCCCAGTCCTCGCCGACGGTCTCGAAGTGCTCCTCGCGTACGTCGCCGTTCTCGATGGCGCGCAGCGCGTCGCGCCGCTCGGCGATGCCGAGGGCCCGGTCGACCCGGACGGCGGTGTCGAGGGTGATGTTCTGGGGCAGATGGGCGAGGCTGCCGCCGACGGTGACCGACCCCGCGGAGGGCCGCAGTTCGCCGGCCAGCAGTCGCATGAGGGTGGTCTTGCCGGTCCCGTTGGTGCCGACGAGACCGTTGCGGCCCCGCCCGACGCTGAGGGAGAGCCCGTCGAAGACGGGGGTGCCGTCCGCCCACTGGAAGGACAGCGCGGAGCAGGTCAGGGAGGCGCTGGGGGTGATGGGTTGAGACATGGGTGGTGTCCTCGCGGGGCGCGGTGGGATGGGGGACCACGTATGCGACCACCACGCGGCGACCGGGCCCGTACGAACGGGCCGGCGGGCCTGAGCCCGGGAGGGGATGCGGTCGTCCTTCGGTCCGAGGGCCGGGACGGCGGATGCATCGAGGTCGCTGCCACGCGGGCGTACGGCGGGAGACCGGCGTGGAGCCGGGGACCGTACGGCGTGCTGATCGCGAACCTCAGATGCGCAACGTCCACCTCTATCGGAGACGACAAGGACGGTGTCGACGATAAGCGACGCGGACGGCGGAGGCAAAGGACTTCCGGGCACCGGCGGAAGGACCTCCGGATCCCCCCCCCGGGGGGGGCGCGCCACGCGACCGAATGCGCCCTGTCGCCGGCCCGCCACCCGGCGCTACGGTGCCCGGCAGACCCAGACCACCCGTCCGCCCAGGGGGACCCATGGCCCGACGACTCAGCAAGGTCGGCACGAACAGCGGAAACGGCAACTGCCCGACGCTCTACGAAGTCCCGGGCACGGACGACTACGTGGTGCAGGGCGACACCGTCACCGACCCCGGGGAGCTGGCCCAGCTCCACCGTCCGACGGAGCGCGAGGGGGCGGTCGTGGTGCCCCGCGCGCTGCTCGCGAACTTCGGCCCGAAGGAGCCGGTGCGGGTCCCGGAGTGGATCTCCCCGGAGGAGTTCGGCGGGATGTTCGGCACGGTGCGGCACAGCGTGTGGGGGCTGGAGACCCGTCGGCGGTACGGCGGCGCAGGGTCCCGCACCGGTGCCGGGCGGCCGGGGCCGGGGAAGCGCTTCGAGCGCGTGCGCCTGGTGGACACCGCCGACGCCCGTGTGCGGAAGCGGGCCGGGGAGGACGACCGGATCCTGACCCGGGAACGCGCCGCCGGACTCGCCCTCCCCGAGCACGACTTCTGGATCTTCGACTCACGTGTGGTCGCGCTGCCGTGCTTCGGCGCCGACGACCGGCCGGTCCGCGTCGAACTGGTCACGTACCCGGTCGACGTCCTGCGGTACGCGCAGGCCCGCGAGGCGGCCTGGCACCACGCGACACCGTAGAGGCCCTCGATCGGCGGGCGGGCTCGGGTTCCGCCGTCGATCGCCGGGCGGGCTTGTTCAGCCCGCCCGGCGATCGAGGACGAACCGGTCGCCGTGCGGGCCCGGTCGAACCGGCCCGGCCCCGCACCTGACCCCGTCGTCCGACGGTGCGTCAGCGCGTCAGACTCCGATGTCGCCGCCGTCCTTGCGCCAGACCGCGACCACCGCCGGGCGGACCATCTTGCCGCGGCCGTCGGGCCACGCGCTCAGCGGGTTCTCGACCGTCGCGCCGTCGATCTCACCCGGGTGCTGCACCGCGACCAGGACGCGCCGGTCCTGGATGATCGGGCCGCAGGTCTCCGCGCCCCTGGGGACGGTGAGGAACTGCTTCAGCTCACCGCGCCGCTCCCCCTGCGTCGCCACGCCGAACAGGCCGTCGTGCGAGCCGAGTTGCGCGCCGTCCGTGGAGATCCACAGGTTGCCGTGGTCGTCGAACGCCACGTTGTCCGGGCAGGAGATCTGGCTGACCTTGTCCTTCGGGAAGCCGGCGAAGTACGTCGCCGGGTCCTTCGGGTCGCCCGCGACCAGGAACAGCCGCCAGGCGAAACCGTCGCCCGCCGGATCGTCCCAGTTCTCGGCCAGCTCCAGGATCTGCCCGTGCTTGTTGGCCTTGCGCGGGTTGGCCTCGTCCACCCCGGCCCTGCCCGCGGCGCCGCGGTCCGAGTTGTTCGTCAGCGCGACGTACACCCGGCCCGTGCGCGGCGAGGGCTCGACGTCCTCGGGGCGGTCCATCTTCGTGGCGCCGACCTTGTCACCGGCCAGGCGCGTGAAGACGTACACCTCCTCGGCGGTCATGCCGGGCACGTGCGAGACGTCGCCGGTGGCGAGCGGGATCCACACGCCGGAGCCGTCGAACTCGCCGTCCTCGGGGAGCTTGCCGCTGCCGTCGATGTCCTCGACCGGGCTGTCACCGGTCAGCTTCGCGACGTACAGCGTGCCCTCGTCCAGCAGCGTGAGGTTGTGGTCGCGGGCGGCGCGGCTGTTGCCCTTCTTCATCGCCTTGGACGAGACGAACTTGTAGAAGTAGTCGAACTTCTCGTCGTCGCCCATGTAGACGACGGCGCGGCCGTCGCCGGTCAGGCGCGGCTGCGCGGCCTCGTGCTTGAAGCGTCCCAGCGCGGTGCGCTTGCGCGGGACGAAGTCGGGGTCGTACGGGTCGAGTTCGACGACCCAGCCGAAGCGGTGCGCCTCGTTGGGCTCCTGCTTCAGGTCGAAGCGCTTGTCGAACTGCTCCCACTTGCGCTCGGTGGCGGCGGTACCGATGCCGTAGCGCTTGTCGGTCGCGCTCGACCCGTTGGCGAAGTACTGGTTGAAGTTCTCCTCGCCCGACAGGATCGTGCCCCACGGGGTGGTGCCGCCGGCGCAGTTGTTGAGCGTGCCGTAGACCTTCTTGCCCGTACGGTCGGCCGACGTCCGGAGCAGCGCGCCGCCCGCGGCCGGTCCGGTCAGCCGGAATTCGGACGTGACGGTGATACGGCGGTTCAGCTCGTGGCGCGGTACGACGGTGAGCTTCCCGCTGCGCGGCTGCTCGTCCACCACGACGACCGACAGACCGTGCGCGGCCCAGGCGATCTCGACCTGCTCGCGGGTGGGCTTGTCGGCGTCGTAACCCTTGAACATCAGGATTTCGTCCGTGTACTCGTGGTTGGCCACGAGGAGCTGCTTCCCGCGCTCGCTCTTGAGCGGGAGAAGGCTCAGGAAGTCGTTGTTGTAACCGAACTGCCCGGCCTGCGCCTTGGCGGTCTGCTTGTTCGGGTCGAACTCCGGCGCACCGCGCAGGATCGGGTCGCCCCAGCGGATGACGATGTTCTGCGTGTAGCCGTCGGGAACGGTCACCTTGTCGGCGGTGTTGGGCGCGACGGGGGTGAAGCGCAGACCACGGGCACCGTCGGGCTTCTTGCCGCCCTTGCCGTGGCCGTCGCCGCCGGCGGCGAGGGAGGTGGCGGAGGCCGGGGAGTTGCCGGGACCGGCGACGAACGCGGTCCCCGCGGCGGCGGCGACGGTCACCACGGCGGCGCCGCGCATGACGGAGCGACGGGAGAGGGCACCGGCGATGACGTCGCCGACGTACTCGTTGTCACTGGTGTTGGGCGTCTCGTGGAAACAGGCGTCACCGCAGCGGTAACGGCAGGTCATGGCGGAACGTCCGCCTGGGTGCGAGTTCAGCATCGGCAGCAGTTTGCGCACTTTCCCCTCCGGTGGGCTTTGCTCGGCGCGCCCTGCGCCGACAATGTGTCGGGATATGTACGGCGGCGACGCTATGCGCGTAGGCCGCCGGTTCAGCGGCCTCGGGATGAACGCCGAATGAATCTGAGCCGACCGGGCGTTCACCGGGTCTCCGGGAATCACCGGCCGGGCGCGGGCCGGGCGCGGGCCGGGCGCGGGCCGGGCATTCGTCGCCAGGCACATTCCAGGTCGCGGGGCGCCCCTGCCGGGGCGGGCGCCGGGTGGCCGCTAACCTTACGTATCCGCCGTGGCCAGGGATGCTGAGTTTCGGTCGGGGTACGTCCCCGGATCCCCTGTTCCAAGTACGGATATATGCCGCACCCAACTCATCTGAAAGGCTCGCCCATGGGCATTCGGAGCTTGCTGCGCAAGGTGTTTGGACGCGAGCGTGCGGAGAGTGACGAGTCGGTGGCCACGTCGGTGCCGGCCCAGACCGATCGCTCGCATCAGTCGGAGTCCACAACGCCCTCCGCGAGCACGACGACCACGACGGCCGAGACGGCGAAGGCCACCGCCAAGGTGCCCGCGCCCGCCAAGGAGCCGTCACCCGCCGCGGACGAAGTGACGGCGGAGAAGCCCGCGCCGAGGGAGAGGACGGAGGCGGAGAAGGCTCAGGATCTGGTCGCCGCCGCCTTCGACAACCCCAGCGTCCCGGCGCAGACGAAGCGGGAGGAGCCGAAGACCGCGACGGTCCCGGCCCAGGCCCAGTCCACGCCGGAACCGGAACCGGAGCCGGAGCCGGAGCCGGCGGTCGAACCGGAGCCCGTGAAGTCGGCGGAGCCGGTCGCGGAGGCCACGAAGCCGGCGGAGCCCGAGCCCGAACCGGTCGTGGCCGAGGCCGCACCGGAGCCGAAGCCCGAGCCGGTCGCGGAGGTCGCCCCCGAGCCGACCCCCGAGCCGGTCGCCGCCGAGGCCGCGCCCGAGCCGAAGCCCGAACCGGTCGTGGCGGCGGAGCCGGGGCCCGCACCCGTCGCCGAGGTCGTACCCGACCCGGAGCCCGCGCCCGCACCCGTCGCCGAGGTCGTACCCGACCCGGAGCCCGCGCCCGTCGCCGAGGTCGTACCCGAGCCGGTCGCCACCGAGGCCGCACCCGAGACGGCGAGCAAGCCCGCCAACTCCGCCGCGCGGGTCAAGACCAGCGCGCCAGGCCTCCTCGACTCGTACAAGGCCGCGGGCGTCGCGCTCAAGGCCGCCGGTCTGGCCGGGGAGCGGGCGAACGTCTACCTCGTGCTCGACCGTTCCGGTTCCATGCGCCCGTACTTCAAGGACGGCAGCGCGCAGCACCTCGCCGAACAGACGCTGGCGCTCTCGGCCCAGTTGGACAAGAAGTCGACCGTACAGATCGTCTTCTTCTCCACGGACATCGACGGTACGGGCGAGATCTCCCTCACCTCGTACGAGAACCGGGTGGACGAACTGCACGCCGGACTCGGCCGCATGGGCCGTACGAACTACCACCGCGCGGTGGAAGAGGTCGTCGCCCTGCACGAGAAGGCGGGCAACCCCGGCCCGGCGCTGGTGATCTTCCAGACGGACGGCGCGCCGGAGGCCAAGCAGGCGGCGGAGAAGGCGTTCGCGGACGCGGCGAAGCTGCCGCTGTTCTGGCAGATCGTCGCGTTCGGCGAGCACCAGGCGAAGGGCTTCGACTTCGCGCGGAAGCTCGGCGCGGACGAGAAGGCGCCGAACGTGGCGTTCTTCCACGCGGGCCCGGCCCCCAAGGACCTCCCGGACGCGGAGGTCTACGGCGAGCTGCTCTCGGCCCTCCCGGCCTGGTGGTCGGCCCGCAACTCCTGAGACCCGCCGGCTGATCCGCGCCGCGGCACCGGTCACCACCACGAGACGCGCCCTCCGGCCGACCACGGAGGGCGCGTCTCGTCGTCCCGCGACCGCTGCATGCGCCGCACCACCTGGCAGGTGGGCGGAGGGCGGACCGTCACACCGTGCGCGCCACCCGCAGCTCCGTGAGGTACCGCTTGGTGATCCGGCCTCCGTACCGCCCGTCGATCAGTCCCGCGACGCACCCCAGCAGTCCGTCACGGGCCGCAGGCGGCAGCGCGCGGTGGCCGGAGTAGGTGCGCAGGACGTCCAGGTACTCCGATGTCGTGTACGTCAGGTCCCACTCATGGCGGCGGACGGCGACAGCGCCGAACCGGCCGCTGCGTGCGACCTCGTGGCCGTGGTCCGAGGTGTCGACGTCGGCCGCGGCGGGGGGCCGCAGTCCCGGGGGCGTGGCCGGATCGAAGCGCTCGTAGCAGCCCTGGACCTCGATGAAGAACTCCTCGCTGCCGCCCGCCACATGCTGTGTGGCGATCACGGCCAGCGCCCCGCCGGGCCGCAGCGCGTCGGCGGCCCTGACCATGCGGACCGCCGGGTCGATCCAGTGGAACGCCGTCGCCGAGACGACCGCGTCGAACGGCTCCGGCGGCAGCGGCCACGTCTCGAAGTCCGCCGTCACCACCTCGACCGACCCGAACCGGGCCAGATTGCGCCGGGCCACGGCGGCCATTCCGGCGCCCAGTTCGACCGCGGTGATCCGGCAGCCGCGCTCCGCGAGCGGCACGGTCGCCTTCCCGGTCCCGGCGCCCACCTCCAGCACCCGGCACCCCGGCCCGGTCCCGGCCAGCGCGTCGAGGTCGTCGAAGACTCCCGCCGGATACCCCGGCCTGGCCCGGTCGTACAGCTCCGCGTCCTCGTCGAACGTACGGCTCAGACGGGTACGCCGCGCCTCGTCGGGCCTGTCGTCACGCATGCCCGCATGCTAGAGATCACCACCGGCACGGATCAACGGGCTTCAGCGGCAACGCAGTCGCCCGACGGCGCCTACAACCGCCCGCGCCGGCTGTGCTGATTGCGCTCCGCCAGCCGCGCGCTCAGGCCGGTCGGCGGCGGGGCGGGTGGGACGTAGTCGGGACACTTCGGGCTGCCGCACTCGCACTTGGGCCACACGAGCGCGGCACCCGGTCCGAGGAGGCGCGCCGCGTCGTCGTCGTTGTCGCCGTCACTGCCGCCGCTGCCGCTGCCGCTGTCTAGTTTTCGCACCACCAGCACCCCATCCGTACCGAACGCGTTCATCAACCGGGACAGAAACCGCCGCGCCTCGCTGCCGCTCACTCCGCGACCCGCTTCAGCCCTTGTTCAACGCGCCGGAGCAGCTCAGGTGTCACGGGTGCGTACACACGGGGGACGGAGTCGGGCACGAGCCGCCAGAAGCCGCCGCCGTGCACGACGGCGTCCAGCTCGGCCACATCGGCGGTGACGCGGGACGCTGTTCGAGCGTCGGGTTCGAACATAAGAGGGACGCACCTTCCGTCATTGCGCAATTACGTTCCGTGCATCAAGAATCGGCAGAAACGGCCGTGTCCAAAAGGGCTCGGCCATGGCCGGATCGCCATGGGACACAGGGGAGTTGTCATGGGCGCACGGAAACCGAACGCAGGTCAGAGGCCGTCGGCACGACAACTGCTCGCGAAGGAACTGGCGCGGTTGCGAGAGGAGTCGGGCAAGTCCTTGGCCACGCTCGGCGAGGAGACGACGTACGACCGTGCGTATCTGCACAAGCTGGAGACGGGCGCGCGGGTGGGCTCCCCGGAGGTCATCGCGGCGCTGAGCGCGGTGTACGGGGCGGGGGAGCAGTTGGTGCTGCTTTGGCAGTTGGCTCGGGAGGACGCGTTCGCGGACAAGTACAAGCGGTTCATGCAGCTTGAGGCGAAGGCGACGGTTCGGTACGAGTACGCGGCCGGCGTTATTCCGGGTCTGCTCCAGACAGAGGGGTACGCACGCGAGGTGCTTCAGGCGGCCCGCCCGCGCGACGACAACGATTTGGCGGAGCAGGTTGCGGCTCGGCTGGGACGACAGGAGTTGCTACGGGGTGACGACCCGCCGCATTACCGAGCTGTGCTCGATGAATCCGTGTTGCGACGAGGAGGGCACGACCCCGAGCAGTGGGCTACCCAACTCGCACATCTCGTGACGATCAGCCAACTGCCGAACGTCACGATCCAGGTGTTGCCTTTCTCTGCGGGGCTACACGCCCTCATGGGCACGTCGCTGACGATCCTGTGGCTCCCCGACGGCAAAGCCGTCGCCTACACCGAGGACCAGCACTCCGGCCAACTGCTGGAGTCCGCCAAAGACGTTGAAGACTTGCGGCTGTCCTACGATCTCCTGCGAGACTTGGCCCTCTCGCCCCGGGAGTCCGTGGCGTTCATCAAGCGACTGATGGAGGACGGCACATCATGCGCACCGAACCCGACATGAGCACCGCACGGTGGCGTAAGTCCACCTACAGCAACTCGGACGGCGGCAACTGCGTCGAGGTCGCCGACGGCCACCCCGGCGTCGTCCCCGTCCGCGACAGCAAAACCCCCACCGGCCCCGTCCTGCTCCTCACCCCCACCGCGTGGACCGCCTTCGTCGCCTTCGCCGGTGCGCAGGCACATGTCTAGCCCCGACCTCAGCGACGCGAGGTGGCGTAAGTCCACCTACAGCAACGGCGACGGCGGCGACTGCGTCGAGGTCGCCGACGGCCACCCCGGCGTCGTCCCCGTCCGCGACAGCAAGACCCCCACCGGCCCCGTCCTGCTCCTCACCCCCACCGCGTGGACCGCCTTCGTCCGCTCGGTCTGATACGTCTGCGGAGTGGCTGAACGCGCGTGGAACCGAGCCGAGTTGCACGCGCGGACTCCGGTCAGTCGACCACGTACCACTCGTCCTTCAGGTACCCCATGGTCGAGCTGCCGATCTCGCTCTCGGAGAAGGTCACCGAGGCCCTGACCGCCTCGGCCGGGATCTCGAACTTGTCGGGGGCCGTCTCGGTCACGCCCCCCGGATCGACCGTCGCCGTCTGGAGAGCCTTCTTCTTCTCCGGCGGGATCATCCGGAACGTGATGACGAACGTCGACTCGCACGGACCGAACCCCTGGTCCTCCGCCTGCTTCGCCGCGGGCCCTGCCACCTCGCAGACCGTGTCGATGTCCTCCCGGCCCACGGCGTGAAGGAACTCCTCGTACCGCTTGATCGCGCCGTCCTTCGTCTTGGGCGACTCGGGCGCGGGCTGCTCCGCGGACGGATCGGCGGGCGGGTCCGTCGGCGGCTTGTCCGCGCCCCCGCAAGGTTTGTCCGTGAAGATGCCCGGCAGCAGACGCTTCGGGTACGGGCCCCTCGGCCCGTTGTGCCACTTCACATGTGGCTGCGCACCCCACCACCCGGCGTACCCCGACCAGGGCTCACCGTCGACGGGGCGGACGTTCTCCCACGTGCGCCACTCGTGGCCCTTCTCCGACGCCCGGTCGACCCCGTGGACTCCGAAGGTTGGGTACGAAGCGTGTGAACCGAGTGCCGAGTACACCGTCGGATGCCCGTCGCTCAGGTTCAGGTCCGACCACTTCGTCCTGCATGGATCACTGCCGTGCTTGGCGAACGTCACAGCCTCCGGCTTGCCGTCACGCAACTGGACCGCGACGCGCTCCCAGTCGCCCTCGTGCCTGTTGCCCACCGGTTTCAGCTTGTTGTAGGGGTAGAAGAACCAGTACACGTACGCCGCACGCGCCGGGTCGGTCTCGCGCTTGTGGTACTCCCAGTAGACCGGCGCGCCGGTGCCCTCCCCCTTCCGGACCTCGTCCGGCGGGTCGAGAAAGAATCTGGCCTTCTCGTCGGTCGTGGGGAGCTGCTTGTCCCGGTGTCCGGGGCAACCCACCGGCGTCGACGAGGGTTTGCCCGGCTCGATTTCCGCGTGCTGGTAACCGCCCTCGTCGGCACCCTTGCCCAGCCTCCGGGGCTCGACCGGGTCGGCCACCGGTGGCTCGTCGCGGCAGAAACCGCCGTCGTGGTCGTAGCGCAGCACCGAGCGCTCGATGAATCGCGTCGCGTCCATCGGCATCAGCGACTCGTTGTCGTGGAGCCGTACCAGCGGCGCGAACCGAGCCGCCGCGGTCGCGGACGCCTCGGAAGGCGCCGCGCCCGTGAACTCCTTGCCCTTCTCCGGACCGCACGCGACCAGGGCCACGGAGGCCGACACCGCCACGCACACCGTCGCCCGCACTCGAACGTTCACCGGTCCCCCTTCGGGCGCCCGCCGCCGGCGGACAGGCACGTCAGAACACCACGCCGGGACCGACGGAACGGTTCCTTCCCGCGCCCAACTGCCGCACGGAATAGGGTTGCCACCCATGGAGATGGATCTCGCCGCCTACGGGGAACGCGCCCGCAACGGCCCCTGCTTCGTCTGCGCGTTCCTGCGCGGAGACCCCGAATACCGCCATGAGACCGTCTACGAGGACGACGAGCACATCGCCTTCCTCGACCGGTGGCCCACTCTGCCCGGCCGGGTCCTCGTATCACCCAAGGCCCATGTGGAACACGTGGTACGCGACTTGGACGAGGCCGCGTACACCCGGCTCATGCTCGTCGTACGGCGCGTCGCGCGCGCCGTGGAGCGGGTGCTGCGGCCGGAACGCACGTATCTGCTCTCGCTCGGCAGCCAACAGGCCAACTCCCATCTGCACTGGCACATCGCCGCCCTGCCGCCGGGTGTGCCGCCCGAGCGGCAGCAGTACCACGCCCTCATGACGGAGAACGGCGTCCTCGCGCCCGCCCCCGAGGAGATCGCCGACCTGGTCACCCGGCTGCGCGCGGCTCTCGACCGGGAACCGCCGGCGGCCGGTTGAGCGGCCCCGACACACGAACGCGTCCGTCCCGCACCGGTCGGTGCGGGACGGACGCGTTCGGTGGGTCAGCGCATGCCGGTGGTCAGCACATGAGGGACCAGCCCGTGTCCGGGCTCCACGTGTTCTTTCCGGACGCCGCACCCCTCCAGCTGAACGTGGCCGTCACGCTGAAACTCTGGTCGTAGGCGCAGGGGTCCACGGCCGCGGTGCCGGCCAGGTCCTCGGTGGCGTGCCAGCCGTCGTTGTCGGCCTTGGTGCGCACGTCCACCAACTTGGTGCCGTTGAAGCGCTGGAGCTTCACGTTGGTGACCGCGACGTCGTAGTTGCCGCCACCGGCGACGTCGGTGATCTTCGCCCGCCCCTGGTACGTGCCGGCGACGTCGTCCCACCAGACGGTGGCACAGCGCTTGACCTGCTTGCCGTAGCACTTCCATTCGCTCTCCGCCGACGCCGTCGCCGGAGTGAAGACGACGGACGCGCCGAACGCGGCGGCGACCAGCACGCCCGTGGTACCGAACCGGCCCATACGCTTGAACTTCATGAACTCCCCCTGATGTCTGTGTGATGTGCGGTTCTCAGCCGGCCCAGACGACCGGGGCGTCGCTGTACGCGTCGCCCTCGTCGAAGGAGGCCCCCGTGACCGCCTCGCCCTTCGTGGCGCTGAGCGTGCAGGTCTCGTACGACGCGCCCTTGGTGGTGAACTCGGCCGGCGCGGTCTCGTTGTCGCACTTGCCGGGGATGTCACCGATGAGGATGACGCCCGTACCGCCGCCGCCGTCCACCACGCCGTTGAGCTTCAGCGACGCGTACGCCATGTCGGTGCCGCCGACGTTCTCCACCTTCATCTTGATGAAGTAGGGAGTCATTCCCGCCGCCTTCTCACCGAAGGCGGCCATGTCGGACTCGGCGCCCTTCTCGATGGCCGTGACGGTCACGGCGACGGTGCCCTTCTTCTCGCTCGTGTACTCGAAGGGCACCACGGCCCTGTCGCCGACCTTGAGCTTGGTTCCCGGCGCCGCGACGTCACCGGCGGGAGCCTCCTCGCCGCCTTCCTCGCCCGCGCCGTCGTCGGCCGGCTCGGACGTCTCCGTCTCCGGTTCCGGTGTCGACGCCGCCGGAGTGTCCTTGGCCGCCGCCCCGTCCTCGTCGCCGTTGCAGGCCGAGAGCCCGAGCGCCAGGGTCACCACTGTGGCCGCGATCGCGATACGTCCCTTTTGCACTGCTTTACCTCACTGCTGTCGAGAGCTGCCCACTCGACAGTCCCGAAGGTTCGATTGCCTTACTGAGACCGCACGGTCGCAGGCGCCGGAATACGGCGGGCACACGCCGGGAATACGAGGTCAGCGACCCGGCTCAGCGGATTCTGGCGCGTACGGCGGACGCCTCGGCGGCCAGTTCCCGCGCGGCGGTCCCGTCCCCCGCCGCCGCCCGCAGCCCGGCGAGCTTTTCGAGGACACCGGCGAGCAGATACGGATAGTCGATCCCGCGGGCCAACTCGACGGCGTGTTCCCCCTGTTCGATGGCGGTACGCAGATCGGCCCGGTCGTCCGGGTCGTACAGCCGCGGATCGAGCAGGTCGACGAGTACGCGGGTCTCGAACATGGGGTCGTGGTTGGTGCGCGCGACCTCGACCCCTTCGAGGAAGCGGCGGCGCGCACCGGCGTACTCACCCCGGGCAAGCTGGAGACAGCCCCACGCGTGGGCGGTGTAGAACCTGCCCGAGGTCCCGATGTCCTCGACGTAGACCTCCAGTTCGGTGAACGACTCCTCCGCGTCCGTGAGCCGGCCGAGCGCGAGCTGCGCCTGCCCGAGCCAGTAGGTGTCCCGCGCGATCAGGGTCCGGATCCCCTGCTCGCGTGCCCCGGCGACGATCTCCGTGAGCACCTCGGCGGCGACGTCCGGCCGCCCCGCCTGGAGGTGGGCGAGACCGACCTGTGAGTACGCGTGGAGTGCCGCCGCCGGCTGACCGGAGGAGTTGAGCCGTTCCCACGCCTCGCGGCCGGCCCTGATCGCCTCGGTCAGATGTCCGTTGGGCACGAGGAAGAACGGTGCGTTGCTCAGCGCCTCCAGATAGCCCCGCCGGTCCCCTATCCGCTTGAACAGCTCCATCGCCTCGGTGTTGGACTCCTCGGCCGGGCCGTAGCGGCGCCTGCTGTAGCGCAGTCCGGCCATGGAGATGAGGAGCCGGGCGCGGCCCCGCGTGTTGCCGGTGGCCGTGACCAGGCGCATCGCCGTCTCGTAGCACTCCTGCCAGTCGTCGAAGTACCGCTCCGTCTCGAACAGCGCGTGCCCGCCGACGGCCAGCTCCCAGCACAGCTCGTCCCTGCCGAGCTGCGCGGCCTGCCGCACACCCGCCACCAGCGGCAGACGCTCCGAGTCCAGCGACACCATCGGCGTGAGGGACGGCGGCAGGCTCGCCTCCACCCGCTCCGGACGCCACCGGCGGGCGTCGCGCTGGAACATGTTCTGGCCCATGTGATCGCGGTCGGCGATGTCCGTGAGGGCCAGCAGCGCCCCCAGGACACGGACGACGGAGGCGTCCCGCTCCTCGGGTGGCTCCTCCAGCTCCGCGCGTTCCCTCGCGTAGGCGCGGATCAGATCGTGGAAGCCGTAACGGGCCTGGCCGTTCGGGGTTCCGGTGACGTCGAGCAGATGGACGTCGACCAGTTCGTCGAGGAGTTCCTGTGCCTCACGCAGTTCGGTGTCGGCCGCGGCGGCCGCAGCCCAGAGCGGGAAATCGGGTGCCTCCAGCAGCCCGAGGAGCCGGAACAGCCGCCGTGCCCCGGGCCGGAGCCCCTCGTAGCTCAGCCCGAAACTGGCCCGCACCTCAAGGTCGCGGTAGCGGAGGGTGTCCAGCCGGTGCTGCTCGTCCGCCAGCCGCGACACGATGTCCGCGACGCGCCAGTGCGGTCGCGACACCAGGAGCGATCCGACGATGCGCAGCGCGAGCGGCAGCCGCGCGCAGAGCCTGACCAGGTCGGACAGCTCCGCCGGGGTGGCCGGGGCCAGCTGGTGGACGGTGGTGTCGCGCAGCATGGCCAGGCTGTCGGCCTCGGACATGTCGCGGAGCCGGACCCGGTGGGCGCCGCCCAGCCCGCCCAGCCGTACGCGGCCGGTGGCGATCACACCGCAGGTGCCGCTGGGCGGCAGCAGGGGAGCGAGCTGCTCCTCGTCGAAGGCGTCGTCGAGCACCACGAGTATCCGGCGCTCCGCGAGCATGCTCCGGTAGAGGTCCGTGCGCTCCTCCGGGTCGTCCGGCACCGCGTTGGCGGGCACTCCCAGGGCGCGCAGGAAACGGCCGAGCACGGTGGACGGGTCGGCCGGCCGGGCGCGGGTCCCGGCCAGCGTCGCGAACAACTGCCCGTCCGGGTAGACGGACTTGAGGCGGTGCGCGGCCTGTACGGCGAGTGCGGTCTTGCCGACCCCGCCGGGGCCCGAGATCGTCACCACCGCGGCCGGCCGGTCGGCCTCGCGGTCCTTGCGGAGCACCGTCTCGATGTCCGCCAGCTCCGCCCGCTGGCCGCTGAAGTCACCGAGCGTCGGGGGCAGCATCCGGGCGCTCTGGGCACTCTGAGGGCCCTGGGCGCTCTGGTGCTCGCCCTTGCCGGCCGGGACCGCCGAGTCGAGCGCGGGGTCCTCGCCGAGCATCGTCCGGTGCAGCTCCCGCAGTTTCTGGCCGGGCTCCAGACCCGTCTCCTCGGCCAGGATGTCGCGGACCTGGAGGTAGGCGAGCAGCGCGTCCGCCCGTCGGCCGCATCGGTACAGCGCGAGCATGAGCCGGGCCCACATGCCCTCGCGGAGGGGGTGTTCCATCGTCAGCGCGGTCAGCTCACCGAGAAGCTCGCCGTGCCGGCCGAGCCGGAGGTCGACGTCGATGCGCTCCTCAAGGACGCCGAGCCGCAGCTCGTCGAGTCGGGCCGCCTCCGAGACCAGGGCCAGCACATCGGTGAGCCCGGCGAACGCGGGTCCCCGCCAGAGCCCCAGGGCCTCCTCGAACAGCCGTCGCGACTCGTCGGGATCACCTGCCGCCAGCACCGCCCTGGCCGTGTCCACCAGGTCCTCGAAACGCGTCGCGTCCAGCTCGTCCCGGCCGGCGCGCAGCAGATAACCGGCGCCCTCCCTGGCGATACGTCCCGGGTCCCCCAGTCGCTGCCGGAGCCGGTGGACATAGGTCTGCACGTTCTTGGCGGCGCTCTTCGGCTGCTCCTCGCCCCAGATGGCCTCCGCCAGCGCGTCGCCGGAGACCGGCCGGCCGAGCCGGCACAGCAGGACCGCCAGGACCAGCCGCCCCTTGGGCGTACCCAGTTCCAGCGGTACACCGGCACGCCGCACGGTCAGCGGGCCCAACACACCGAAGTCCACAGCCGCCCCCGCCTCTCGGTCCCCAACTGTAACGGCCACCGATGGGGCGCCCGGGGACCGCTTCCCCCGGGCCCGGCGCGGGGCGGCGTACGGGCGGGCACGCCTGGGCCGTGTCTGACGAATGGCGCCGTCCGCCCGTAGGGCGGGGCTCGCGGCGGCTGGTGCGGTGCATCGCGAGGCGGAGGATCGGACTCGTACCGGGCGTACTCGGCCGGGTCCGGCAACGCGGCGAGGTGCCGTACCAGGCGCCGCGGGCCAGGCGGGATTTGTCAGACACGGCCTAAGGGCCTGGCCGAGACCGGCAGCTCCACCCGTACCGACAGGCCCCCGCCCTCGCCGCCCGGCTCCGCCGTCACCGTGCCGCCGTGCGCCGTCACGATCGAGCGGACGATCGAGAGGCCCAGCCCCGCTCCCGGCCCCATCCGGTCGCGGCCCTCGCCGCGGCGGAACGGCTCGAAGAAGGCCGCGACCTCCTCCGGTGCCACCCGCGGGCCGGTGTTCCGTACCGTCACCGCCGTCCCCGACACCGAGACGTCCACCTCACCCTTCCCGTACGCCTGCGCGTTGGCCAGCAGATTGCCGACCACCCGGTCCAGCAGCGCCCGGTTGCCCCGTACGCCGCCGGGCTCCGACACCGTCACCGTCAGACCGTGCCGCGCCGCCTCCTCCGTCACCAGCTCGCCCCACCGGATCTCCTCCTGGTCCTCGACCTGCCGCTCGCTGCGCGCCAGGAGCAGCAGCCCCTCGATGAGCGCTTCGCTGCGCCGGTTGTTGTCGAGCAGCATCTGCTTCGTAAGGGCCAGCTCCTCCGGCGAGTTGCCGCCCGCGAGACCGACCTGTATCGCCGTGCGCTGCGTGGCCAGCGGCGTACGCAGCTCGTGCGAGGCGTTCGCGATGAAACGGCGCTGGCTGTCGAAGGCCGTCTGGAGCCGGCCCAGCAGCTCGTCGAGGGTGTCGCCCAGCTCCTTCAGCTCGTCGTCCGGGCCGGTGGTCCCGATCCGCTCGTGGAGGTTGTGCTCGGACAGCAGCCGCGCCTTGGCCGTCATGGCGTGGACGGGCCGCAGCACGCGCCCCGCAGTCCACCAGCCGACACCGACGGCGCACAGCGCGGTGACCACCAGGGCTCCCACGGACCAGAACATCAGCTCGTCCGAAGCGGCGTCACTGACGTTGTCCGTGAGCTGGTAGACGGTGACGGGCGCGAGCTGGCCGGCTTCGGTGAGGAAGTAGCCGTTGCCGGACGACGGCGGGTACGCCGGTACGACGCGGCCCGCGATCTCCGCGGCCTCCGTCTCCGTACCGGCGCTGGACAGCAGGTAGACGACGGTGAGCAGACAGCCGCCGAGGACGAGGAAGACCGCGCCGTAGACGAGGGCGATGCGCTTTCTGATCGCTCCTGTCACAGCACGTAACCCCCTCCGTCCACATCCACCGCGCGGATCAGCGCCGGATCGCCCAGCTTCTCGCCGAGTCTCCCCACACAGACGCCCACGACACCGGAGAACGGGTCCGTCTGCGCGTCCCACGCCCGCTCCAGCAACTGCTGCGCCGTCACCGCCTTGCCGTCCGCCTCCAGCAGTATCTGGAGCACGGTGAGCTCCTTCACCGAGAGGTCGAGGGCCAGCCCGTCCCGGTCCGCCGTACGGCTCACGGTGTCGAGCCGTACGCCGCGGCGCTCCAGCGTCGGCGGTAACGCCCTGGCGCTGCGCCGCCGCAGCGCCCGCACCCGCGAGACCAGCTCCGGGAACTCGAAGGGCTTGCCGAGGTAGTCGTCCGCGCCCAGGTCGAGCCCCTTGACGCGCTCCTCCATGGAGGTGGACGCCGTCAGCATCAGGATCCGGGTGCGGGAGTCCTCGGCGACGAGCCTGCGCGCGACGTCGTCGCCGTGGACACGGGGGAGGTCGCGGTCGAGGACGACCACGTCGTAGTCGTGCAGTCCCAGATAGGCCAGGGCGGCGTCACCGCTGTAGACGGTGTCGACGGCGAAACCGGCCCGCCGCAACCCCGTCGCGACCAGCTCCGCCAGGATTTCCTCGTCCTCGGCGACAAGCACCCGCATGATGATCCTTCCGCCCGGCCGCCGACGCGTTTCGGCTCTCCTTCTTAAGATGCGTTTGACGGGGGCATAGGTTGTGCCGAATCCACACTCTTTAAGCACAATCTCAGGTTTAACCGAGGTGAAGTGACCTGCGCCGGGCCGTTAGGATTTCGACCATGGCCGCCACTGGATCCGAAGAGCAGGGTGGGCGGGCGTACTACGTCACCACCCCCATTTACTACGTCAACGACGCTCCTCACCTGGGCCACGCCTACACGACCGTCGCAGGAGACGTCCTCACCCGCTGGCACCGCCAGCGGGGCGAGAAGGTGTGGTACCTCACCGGCACGGACGAGCACGGTCAGAAGATCATGCGCACGGCCGAGGCGAACGGTGTCACCCCGCAGGAGTGGGCGGACAAGCTCGTCGACGAGGCGTGGCGGCCTCTCTGGGACCACCTGAGGATCGGAAACGACGACTTCATCCGCACGACGGAGAAGCGGCACACCGACCGGGTCCAGGAGTTCGTACAGGACCTGTTCGACAAGGACCAGATCTACAAGGGCGGCTACGAGGGCCCGTACTGCGTGGGCTGCGAGGAGTACAAGCTCCCTGGTGAACTCCTCGACGGCGAAGGTGAGTTCGCGGGTCTGAAGATCTGCGCGATCCACAAGACGCCGGTGGAGATCCTCAAGGAGGAGAACTACTTCTTCAAGCTCAGCGAGTACGGCCCCAAGCTCCTCGCGCACTACGAGGCAAACCCCGGCTTCATCCAGCCGGAGTCGGCGCGCAACGAGGTCGTGAACTTCGTCAAGCAGGGCCTCCAGGACCTCTCCATCTCCCGGTCGACGTTCGACTGGGGCGTGCCGGTGCCGTGGGACGAGAAGCACGTGATCTACGTGTGGATCGACGCGCTCCTGAACTACGCGACGGCCGTCGGCTACAACGAGAACCCGGCGAAGTTCGAGGAGACCTTCCCCGCCGACGTCCACCTCGTCGGCAAGGACATCCTGCGCTTCCACGCGATCATCTGGCCCGCGATGCTGCTGGCGCAGGGACTGCCGCTGCCGGGGAAGATCGCCGCGAACGGCTGGCTGATGGTCGGCGGCGAGAAGATGTCCAAGTCGAACCTGACCGGCATCAAGCCGCAGGACCTGACCTCGCACTTCGGTGTGGACGCGTACCGCTGGTACTTCCTGCGGGCGATCGCGTTCGGGCAGGACGGCTCTTTCTCCTGGGAGGACTTCTCCGCCCGGTACACGTCCGAGCTGGCCAACGACTACGGGAACCTCGCCTCGCGCGTGGCGGCGATGGTCGGCAAGTACTACGGCGGCACGCTGCCGGAGACGACGTCCGGCGGGGTCGCCGAGCAGGCCGTGCGCGACGGGCTGGCGAAGGCGGTCACCGTGGCCGACCGGAAGATCGGCGAGGAGCTGGACTTCCAGGGCGGGATCCTGGCGATCTTCGACTTCGTGAAGCAGGTCAACGGCTACATCACGGAGCAGGAGCCCTGGAAGGTCGCGAAGGACACGTCCCCGGACGGCCAGGCGGTACTCGCGACGATCCTCTACACGGCGGCGGAGGCGCTGCGCGGGGTCGCCGTGCTGCTGAACCCGGTGATGCCGGAGACGTCGCAGAAGCTGTGGGACTCCCTCGGCGCGGATGCCGTGCTGGGCGCGCTGTCGGACCAGCGGATCCAGGACGCGGGCACCTGGGGGCAGCTCCCCGCGGGCACGACGATCACGAAGGGCGCGGTGCTGTTCCCGCGCCTGGAGGAGAAGCCGGCGTAGGTCTTCTCGCCGGGGTGGGGCGCCGTGACCAAGTCCGCGCGGCCCTCGCCCCGCCGGGGGGTGTCCTCAATCGCCGGACGGGCTTGATTCGCACCTGACGAGCTTGACCCGCCCACCGGCCCCCGACCGTGCCGGACCGGCCCCCGGTCGAGCCCTCCTCGCCGTGAGCGGCACTCCCGCCCACCCGGCGACGGACGACAACCGCCCGGCAGACCAAGCCCGTCCGGCGATTGAGGACACCCCCCCCCGGCGGGTACGCCCGGCCGCGGCTACCGGCCCAGCGAGGACACGTCGCCCATCACCACCTGGGGCTTCTTCCCCGGGTCCAGCCACCGCAGCAGCTCCTTCATACGAGCGACCGGCAGCGAGACACAGCCCTGCGTCGGCCCCCCGTGATCCACGTGGATCCAGATGCCGCCGCCCTTCCCCGCGCCCAGCGGACGCGTCCAGTCCAGCGGGGTGGTGCCCGGCCGGCGGTTGTAGTTGACGGCGACCACATGGTCGAAGGACCCCGCCAGCGGCTCGCCCTCGAAGCCGACGCCGTCGAGCGTGAAGGCCGGACCCCGGTCGTACGGCAGCCTCGTCCCCGGGTCCGGCAGCCGCCCACCCGCGTCCGTCAGGCCGAAGACCCCGACCGGGCTCCGGAGGTCGCCCTGCCGGTGGTCGTCGGTCCAGCCCTTCAGGGCGTTGCGCGCCGGCCACGGGTCCGAGACCGACCGCCACCCCTCGACCGGGTCGCGCTCGTAGAGGACCAGCACGGCCCGGTTGGAGTCCGGCGCGTCCCCGGTCACCACGACGGCCTGGCGGCTGTCCGCCGGAATCCGCGCCCGGGTCCTCGGCCCGAGCGACGGGATCTCCCTCGGCGGCACGACCCGCGCCCCGGTCCGTTCCCCCGCCGCCGGACCCGGCACCACCCGGCCCCGCTCGTCCCCCGTGCTCCCGGCGCCCCCGTTCCCGCCCTTGTCGTTCACCCCCCGCGAGGCGGACGGTCCACCGTCTCCCCCGGACCCGCCCGCGCAGCCGCTCAGCAGCAGACCGGCGGCGAGCAGAGGAGCGGCCACCCTGTGCGGTCGCAGCGCTGAGCGGTAGGACATGTAAGACCTTTCGGTTGGCAGGAGGGCCGGCGGCGCCTCGCCCCTGTCAACGCGCCGAGAACCCCACCAGGGTGCCCCGATGGCGAGAAGACGCCACGAAGACACGGCGAAGGGCCCGGAACCGTACGGCCCCGGGCCCTGCTGACGATCGAGCGCACGGACGGACCGGGCCCGTCCGCGCGATCCGGATCGAGCCGCCCGACGGACGGCCCCCGCCCGCTCCTACTTCGTGACCGGCTTGCGGAGCTGGATGTTCAGCTCCCGCAGCCGCGTCTCGTCCAGCTCGCTCGGCGCACCCATCATCAGGTCCTGCGCGTTGCCGTTGAGCGGGAACGCGATCGTCTCTCGGATGTTGGGCTCGTCCGCGAGCAGCATCACGATGCGGTCGACGCCCGGCGCGATGCCACCGTGCGGCGGCGCCCCGAGGCGGAACGCGCGCAGCATCCCCGCGAACTCCTGCTCCACGGTCTCGCGGTCGTAGCCCGCGATCTCGAACGCCTTGAGCATCACGTCCGGCTGGTGGTTCCTGATCGCGCCCGACGACAGCTCGATGCCGTTGCAGACGATGTCGTACTGCCAGGCGAGGATGTCCAGCGGGTCCTTCGTCTCCAGGTCCTCCAGTCCGCCCTGCGGCATGGAGAACGGGTTGTGCGAGAAGTCGATCTTGCCGGTCTCCTCGTCCTTCTCGTACATCGGGAAGTCGACGACCCAGCAGAACCGGAACACGCCCTCCTCGAAGTGACCGGCCCGCTTCGCCGCCTCGACCCGGACCGCGCTCATGATCTTCGAGACCTGGTCGAAGTCGCCCGCGCCGAAGAAGACCGCGTGGCCGGGGACGAGCGACAGACGCTCGGTGAGGACCTTGACGTCGTCCTCGGTGAGGAACTTGGCGATCGGGCCGGCCAGCGAGCCGTCCTCGCCGACCCGCACCCAGGCCAGCCCCTTGGCGCCCTGCTCGACCGCGTAGTCACCCAGGCCGTCGAAGAACTTCCGCGACTGGCCCGCCGTGTCCGGCACCGGCAGCGCGCGCACGTGCTTGCCCGCGAACGCCTTGAACTCGGAGCCCTCGAAGACGTCGGAGATGTCGACCAGTTCCAGCTTGGCCCGCAGGTCCGGCTTGTCGTTTCCGTACTTGAGCATCGACTCGCGGAACGGGATGCGCGGGAAGGGGGACGTGACGTGCCGACCCCCGCCGAACTCCTCGAACAGCTCGGTCATCAGCTTCTCGATCGGCCGGAAGACGTCCTCCTGCTCGACGAAGGACATCTCCACGTCGAGCTGGTAGAACTCGCCGGGCGACCGGTCGGCGCGGGCGTCCTCGTCGCGGAAGCAGGGCGCGATCTGGAAGTAGCGGTCGAAGCCGGAGATCATCAGCAGCTGCTTGAACTGCTGCGGGGCCTGCGGCAGCGCGTAGAACTTGCCGGGGTTCAGCCGGGAGGGGACCACGAAGTCACGGGCGCCCTCGGGCGAGGTGGCCGCCAGGATCGGGGTCGCCATCTCGTTGAAGCCCAGCGCGGTCATCTTGTGCCGGATGGCGGAGATGACGGCCGTGCGCAGCAGGATGTTGCGGTGCATGCGCTCGCGGCGCAGGTCGAGGAAGCGGTATTCGAGCCGCCGCTCCTCGTTGACGCCGTCGTCGGTGTTGATCGTGAACGGCAGCGGTCCGGCGGCGCCCAGCACCTCGACCTCGGCGACCTCGATCTCGATCTCGCCGGTCGGCAGCTCCGGGTTCACGTTGTCCGTGCCGCGGGCGGAGACCTTGCCGTCGATACGGACGACGGTCTCCTTGGTGAGCTTCGACAGCTCCTCGTTGGCCGGGGTGCCCGGTCGGGCGACGAGCTGGACGAGACCGTAGTGGTCGCGGAGATCGATGAAGAGGATGCCGCCCAGGTCTCGACGATTGTGCAGCCAGCCGCTCAGCCGGACGTCGGTGGAGACGTCAGAGGCGCGGAGCTCGCCGCAGGTGTGGGACCTGTACCGATGCATCGTCGTTCATCCAGTCTTAGCGTTTCGTGGGTGTGCCTGGCCGTGCTTGGCCCGCACCAGGTTACCGGCAGGGCCGGTGGGCCCCTCCCCGGATTTTCCGTGTATTCACGGGGTCCTCGCTCACATGCCCGGCCACCCGCACGCCCCTTTGACACCGCACCGACCGCCCGTACCTGTCTAAAGTGGTGCAATGCGCACCGAGGATGTACTGGCCGCGATCGCGACCGGTCTGTGGCGCTGGGACAACGCGGCCGGGCTCGTCACCCTCGACGCGGAGGCGGCTCGGCTGTTCGGGCTGCCCGCGGAGCCCACCGTCCTCAGCGAGGCGGCCATGCGCGCGCGGCTGCATCCGGTGGACTGGAACGAGACCTACGGGATCATCCGCCTCGCGGTCGCCGAGGGCACGCTCGCCGAGGCCCATGTCCGGGTCGTGGGCGAGGACGGTCAGGTCATCCGTACGATCAGGTCCCGCTCGAAGCCGCAGGCCACGCAGCGGGAGTACGGCGAGGACTACGAGCTGGTCGGCACGGTCCAGGAGATCGTCCATCCGCACGCGGGCGCGCTGACCGGCCGCAGCCCCGTCGCCGGTGACTGGCGGCGCTCGCGCGAGGCGTTCCTGCTCGACGCCGGGCGCGCGCTCGCCGAGGCGCGGTCCACCGCCGAGGTGCTGCGGGTCGCGGCGTCGCTGTCGATGCCGGGGTTCTCGCCGGACGGGCTCGCCGTCTTCGGCGTCGAGGGCGAGCGGCTGACGATCATCGGGCACCACGGGCACGAGGACGGCGCGGAGGGGCCCTTCACCGACATGTCCCTGAGCACGGACTACCCGGCGGCGGAGGTCGTACGGACCGGCCGGGCGATCTATCTGGCGACGCCCAAGGACTACCAGGACCGCTACCCCGCCACCTGGCCGCTCGTGAAGCGGTTCGGACGGCGGTCCTGGGCGTTCGTACCGCTCGTCGTCGCCGGGCGCACGATGGGCGCCTGGATGGCCGGCTTCAGACACCCGGTGACGTTCACGCCCGACGAGCGGTCCGTGCTGACGACGGTCGCCAGGATGCTCGCGCAGGCTCTGGCGCGGGCCGAGGTCACCGAGACCGAGCGCGAACTGTCGCTGGGGCTCCAGCGCTCGATGATGCCGACGCTGGGGCCGGACATCCCGAACATGAGCGTCGCCGCGCGCTACGTGCCGACCGGCGGCGGGCTCCAGGTGGGCGGCGACTGGTACGACATCATCCCGCTGCCGGGCGGCACCAAGGTGGCGCTGGTCATCGGCGACGTCCAGGGGCACGACGTACGGGCGGCGGGTCTGATGGGGCAGCTGCGGATCGCCCTGCGCGCGTACGCGGCCGAGGGGCACCGGCCGGACGCCGTGCTGTCCCGCGCCTCGCGCTTCCTGCACGGCATGTACGAGTTCTCGACGGCTCAGGGGCCGACGCACCCCGACCAGAGCGACGAGGGAGAGGACTCCGACTACACCGTGCCGCGCTTCGCGACGTGCCTGTACATGGAGGTGGACCCGGACTCCGGCACGCTCGACATCGCACGCGCCGGGCACCCGGACCCGGTGATCCGCTCTGCGGACGGCACGGCACTGATCCGGCAGACGGCGGGCGGGCTGCCGCTGGGCATCGAGGCGGACTCGGACTACCCGACGACGCGGGTGGTCCTGGAGCCCGGCGACACCCTGATGCTCTGCACCGACGGGCTGATCGAGACCGGCGGGCACGACATGCTCAGCGGCTGGACACGGCTGCGGCCCGTGCTGGAGAACACCACGGACACGTCGCTGGAGAAGCTCGCCGACGCGCTGGTCGAGGCGGTCCACGGTCCCGGCTCGCACTACACGACGGGTCCGCTCGCCGACCGCAGGGAGGACGACATCGCGCTGCTGCTGCTCTCCCGCCACAGCTCACCGGCGCGCCGGCCCCCGCGCCGTACGGTGCTGACCATCGCCCAGGCCGAACCGGAACAGGTCGCGGACGCGCGCCGCCAGCTGCGGGACCTGCTGCACGACTGGGCGGACGAGGAGCAGGTCGACTCGGCGGTGCTGATGCTCTCGGAGATGGCAACCAACGTGCTGGTACACACGGACGGCGACGCGGTGCTGATCGCCGAGGCGGCGGGGGAGCGGGGCAGACGCCGCCTGCGCGTGGAGGTCGCGGACGCGAGCGACGAACTGCCCCACCGGCGCCGTCCTGGCGAGCTGGCATCGAGCGGGCGCGGGCTGCTGCTGATGGAGATGCTGGCGGACGCGTGGGGGGTGGACCCGCGGGGAGAGGGCAAATCGATCTGGTTCGAGATCTACGAACAGCCCGATCCGCCCGCGCCCTCCCACCCGGTGGGCCGGTCAGACCCGTCCGGCGGCTGAGGAGACCCGCCCTTCGGGACGGCGACGCCCGGTCACGGCGGCCCCGCCCCGTACCGTCCCCGGACCTCCGCCACCACCCCGAACGCCGCCGCGGTCAGCGGCACCGCCAGCAGCATCCCCAGGATTCCCGCCACACTCGCCCCCGCCGTGATCGCCAGCATCACCACCGCCGGATGCATCTGCACCGTACGGCTCTGGATCATCGGCTGAAGCACATGCCCCTCCAGCACCTGCACGGCCAGTACGACCCCCAGCACCCACAGCGCGATCACCACCCCCCGGTCGGCCAGCGCGACGAGCACCGCCACCGCCCCGGACAGGAACGCCCCGAGGTACGGGATGTACGCCCCCACGAACACCAGCGCCCCGAGCCCGACGGCCCCCGGCACACGCAGGATCAGCAGGCCGACGGTGATGCACGTGGCGTCGATCAGCGCGATGAACGTCGTGCCCCGCATGAAGCCCTCGACCGCCCCGTACGCGCGCCGCGCCATCGCCTCGACGATGTCGCCGGTGCGGCGCGGCGCGACGGAGCGCAGCGCGCCCGCGACCCGGTCGGAGTCCTTGAGGAAGAAGAACATCAGCAGCAGCGCGAGGACCGCGGTGGCGATCAGCTCGCCGACGACGCTCAGTCCGGTGATCACGCCCGACGCCGCCGTCCCGCCGAACTTGCCGAGCAGATCCTTCGCGTTGGACGCCATGTCGTCCAGGGACGTCCCCGCGGCCCCCAGGTGCTTGCCCAGATCCCGCCCGGCCTGCTTCAGCGAGGAGACGATCTGGTCGCCCGTCTCGATGAGCGCGGCGACCACGATGTACCCCGCCCCGCCGACGACGGCGACCACGGCCAGACAGGTCAGCCCGGCGGCCAGGGACTTCGGCATCCGCACGGCGACGAGCCGCCGGTGCAGCGGGTGGAGCAGCGCCGTGCCGAGGACGGCGAGCAGGACGGGGGTGACGGCGGTCTTGAACGTGACGACGATCCACACCCCCACGCCGGCGACCCCGGCGACGAGCAGCAGGACGGCGCACCACGCGGCGACCCGCCGGACCTCCGGGGGCAGCAGCGCCGCGGCGACCCCGCCGGGCGTACTCCCGCCGGACGTACTCCCGCCGGACCCGCTCCCCGGCGCGCCCCCGCGCGAGTTCTCCATCCGCCCACCCGACCACGGCGCTCGCGCCGCTGTCCCACGGATGGGGCCGGGTGGGTGCCGGGGTGTCACTCAGAGGTGGTGCGGGGGGGGGGGGGGGGGGGGGGGGGGGGCCCCCCCCCCCCCCACCCCCCCCCCCCCCCCCCCCCCCCCACCCCCCCCCCCCCCCCCACCCCCCCCCCCCCCCCCCCCCCCCCCCCCCACGCCGGTACCGCAGGTGTGACCGGCCGGGCAGGGCGGGTTCAACGGTCGGCGCTGCCGCCGAGAGGCAACGCGGCCTCCCGGCCCCGCACCCT
>NZ_JBVJNN010000004.1:192687-295306 GCF_055583685.1 Streptomyces sp. NPDC104581 | reverse complement strand
CCCCCCCCCCCCCCCCCCCCCCCCCCCCCCCCCCCCCCCCCCCCCCCCCCCCCCCCCCCCCCCCCCCCCCCCCCCCCCCCCCCCCCCCCCCCCGGACCGCTCGGGCTACTCCGGCGGTTTCTCGGAGTCCGTGCCGGGCCGGGACTTCCTCCACTCGCCGCGAGTGAAGTCCGGGATCGGCTGCGGCGCGCCGTTCGCCTTGATGGACGCGTGGCTCAGCGGGACGGGCGCGGTCCAGGTCGCCGCGTCGTACACGTCGAAGTCGGGGACCAGGCCGAGCCGGACGCACTGCATCAGCCGGAAGACCATGATGTAGTCCATCCCGCCGTGCCCGCCAGGCGGATTCGCGTGCTCCTTCCACAGCCAGTGGTCCCACTCGGCGTACGCGCCGAAGTCGCCCCACTGGTCGTCCGTGTGGTCCGGCTCGATGTAGATGCGCTCGGGATAGTCCTCGAAGACGCCTCTGGTACCGCCGAGGCTGTTGATCCGGCTGTAGGGATGCGGAGTCGAGACGTCGTGCTCCAGCCGGACGACCCGGCCCTTCGCCGTCCGCACGAGACTGATCGTCCGGTCGCTGCTGACGTACGTCTCCTTCCAGCTCGGGTCGCCCGGCGGCATGTGCTCCTCGCGGTACTGGGCGAGGCCGAGCGCGGGCGTGCCCATGCTGGTGATGCTGACGGCGCGGTCACCGCGGTTGATGTCCAGGTAGTTGGCGACGGGTCCGAAGCCGTGGTTCGGATAGAGGTCGCCGCGCAGCCGGGTGTGCCACAGCCGGCGCCAGGGGCCTTCGTAGTAGTCCGGGTCGAACATCAGACCGCGCAGATCGTGGTTGTACGCGCCGGCGCCGTGCAGCAGATCGCCGAACAGGCCCGCGTGCGCCATCCGCAGGACACGCATCTCGTTCTTGCCGTACGCGCAGTTCTCCAGCTGCATGCAGTGGCGCCGGGTGCGTTCGGAGAGGTCGACCAGCTTCCACAGCTCGTCGAGGCGCATCGCGATGGGACACTCCACGCCGACGTGCTTGCCGGCCAGCATCGCGGCCCTCGCCATCTCGAAGTGGGAGTCCCACGGAGTGGCCACGTAGACGAAGTCGATGTCGCCCCGCGCGCAGAGCTGCTCGTAGTCGTGCTCGTCCTTCGTGTAGAGGGCGGGCGCCGGCTGCCCGGCCGCGACGACCTTGGCCGCGGCTGCCCGTGCCTTGTCCCGCACCGGGTCGCAGAGGGCGACCACCCGGACGCCCGGCACCGCGAGGAACAGGTCGATCATGCTGCCGCCGCGGTTGCCGAGGCCGATGATGCCGACGCGTACCGTCGAGCGTCCCTCGAAGGGCACCCCGGCCATCGTGCGGCCCTGGCGCGGGGGGACGGCGGGCTCGGCGCTCCCGGGGGCCGCTTGCGCGGCGGCGGTCGTGGGGGCCTGGGCGGGCTGTGCGGCGGCGGCCGTGCCGCTGCCCAGTGCGGTCAGCCCGAGACCGGCGCCGGCGGCGCCGGCCGTCGTCCGGAGAGCGGAACGGCGGCTCACCGAGCCGCCGTTGTCGCTGTCCCGCTCACTGCCGGGGTTCTGCGGTGCTGCGTCGTTCATGAAGCCTCCAAAGGAGCTGACGTGCGCGGCGGAATGGAACCTCGGCAAGGACCTTGGTAGTTGGGGCTGGTGGTACGCAAGGGTCCTGTTTGGACTCTTCGAACGGACCCTTGGACTCTTCGAACCGACCCGTCAGCTCCTCGGAACGCGCCCGAGGCGCGCGTCGCGACGCCTCTGGGGAGCGGTGGCCCGAGACGCCCCGGCGGCGCCTCAGCAGCGCCGCTCCGGCACCCCGTCGACCGGCCCGCCCACGAGCGCCGACAGCAGCACCCCGAGCACGTCGCGCTGGTCCGCCGTCAGCGGCGCGAGGATGTCCTCGGCGGCCGACCTGCGCGCGTCGCGCAGCGCCCGCAGCACACCCCGGCCGGTCTCCGTGAGCTCGATCCGGATCACCCGGCGGTTGGTCGGGTCCGGCGCCCGGCGCACGCAGCCGCTCGTCTCCAGACCGTCGACCAGGCTCGTCACCGCGCGGGGCACCACTTCCAGGCGCTCGGCGAGATCCGCCATCCGCGGCGGGCTGTCGTAGAAGGCGACCGTGCGCAGCAGGCGCGACTGCGCGGGAGTGATGCCGATCGGCTCCAGATAGCGCTTCTGGACGCGGTGGAGCCGGCGGGTCAACCTCAGGAGCTGTTCGGCCAGCAGGCCGTCGGCGTCGGGGGTGGTCATGGCGGAACAATATCAGGACCTAATTCATTGTGAACCCAGGTAACAGTGAGCTATGCTCCTCAAAGCCCTCTCCGCACTTGTCGAATCCCTCGAAGGAGCCCATGAAGTCCGAACTGTCGACCTGGAAGCCCTCGGCCACGCCCCTGGATCCGTCGCTGCCCGAGCCGCCCGCGCAGGTGCGCCGTATCTTCCGTCTCTTCCGTCCCTACCGGGGCAGGCTCGCGGTCGTCGGCCTGCTCGTCGGTGCCTCCTCCCTCGTGGCCGTCGCCTCGCCCTTCATGCTGCGCGAGATCCTCGACACCGCCATCCCGCAGGGCCGCACCGGGCTGCTCAGCCTGCTGGCCCTCGGCATGATCCTCACCGCCGTGCTCAGCAGCGTCTTCGGCGTCGTCCAGACCCTCATCTCCACGACGGTCGGCCAGCGCGTGATGCACGACCTGCGGACGGCCGTCTACGCGCAGCTGCAGCGCATGCCGCTCGCGTTCTTCACCCGCACCCGCACCGGCGAGGTCCAGTCCCGGATCGCCAACGACATCGGCGGCATGCAGGCGACGGTCACCTCGACCGCCACCTCGCTGGTCTCCAACCTCACCGCCGTCATCGCCACCGTCGTCGCGATGCTCGCGCTGGACTGGCGGCTGACCGTCGTCTCGCTGCTCCTGCTGCCGGTGTTCGTCTGGATCAGCCGCCGCGTCGGACGTGAGCGCAAGAGAATCACCCTGCAACGGCAGAGACAGATGGCCACGATGGCCGCCACGGTCACGGAGTCGCTCTCGGTGAGCGGCATCCTCCTCGGCCGCACGATGGGACGCGCCGACTCGCTCACCAAGTCCTTCGCCGAGGAGTCCGAGCGGCTCGTCGACCTGGAGGTGCGGTCGAACATGGCGGGGCGGTGGCGGATGTCCGTCATCGGCATCGTCATGGCGGCCATGCCCGCCGTCATCTACTGGGCGGCGGGTTTCGTCCTCCAGTCCGGCGGCACGGCCGTATCCATCGGTACGCTCGTCGCCTTCGTCTCCCTCCAGCAGGGTCTCTTCCGCCCCGCCGTGAGCCTGCTCGCCACCGGTGTGCAGATGCAGACGTCGCTCGCGCTCTTCCAGCGCATCTTCGAATACCTCGACCTGCCCGTCGACATCACCGAGCCCGTGAAGCCGGTCGCGCTCGGCGGAGTCCGGGGTGAAGTGCGCTTCGACGGAGTCGACTTCAGCTACGACGAGAAGGACGGGCACACCCTCCACGGCATCGACCTGACCGTCCCCGCGGGCGGCAGTCTCGCCGTCGTGGGCCCCACGGGTTCGGGCAAGTCGACCCTCAGCCATCTCGTGCCGCGGCTCTACGACGTGACGGGCGGCCGGGTCCTGCTCGACGGGGTGGACGTGCGCGACCTGACCTTCGAGACGCTCGCCCGCGCGGTCGGCGTCGTGTCGCAGGAGACGTATCTCTTCCACGCCTCGGTCGCCGAGAACCTCCGCTTCGCGAAGCCGGACGCGACGGACGAGGAGATCGAGACGGCGGCCAGGGCCGCGCAGATCCACGACCACATCGCGTCCCTGCCCGACGGGTACGACACGCTGGTCGGCGAGCGCGGTTACCGATTCTCCGGCGGCGAGAAGCAGCGTCTCGCGATCGCCCGCACCATCCTGCGCGACCCGCCCGTCCTCGTGCTCGACGAGGCGACCAGCGCGCTCGACACCCGTACCGAACACGCGGTCCAGCAGGCCATCGACGCACTCTCCGAGGGCCGTACGACCATCACCATCGCCCACCGGCTCTCGACGGTGCGCGACGCCGACCAGATCGTCGTCCTGGACGCGGGGCGGATCGCCGAGCGCGGCACGCACCAGGAGCTGATCGAACGCGACGGGCGGTACGCGGCGCTCGTCCGCAGGGACGGGGCCCTGTCGACGCCGCCGACGGCAGTGGCGCCGGATGCGGACGCACGTGTGAGCGCCTGACGCACCGTCGGACGCGCGGCCCCGGCGAGCGGCCCCGGCGCGCTGCGGCGTGGATACGCGCCCGCCCGTCGCCCCGTTCGAGGTGCCGGAATAAGCACTTTGTCCGGGTTAGCGTACTCATATGAAGAACGAGCCCTCACGCGCCCCGTCCAAGCGCAGGCCCCGGCTGACCCACCGGGGCCGACTGGTCCTGATCGTGAGCGCGGCCGTGGCCGTCGCCACGGCGGTACTCGTGCCGCTGCTGCTGGTACTGAGCGGGGAGCCACCCGCCCAGAAGCAGACGACCGTGTCGCTGCTCGTTCCCGAGGGGCGGCGGGCCACCCAGGTGTACGCCTCCGTCGACAAGGCCCTCGACGTCGAGTCCGGCACCACCGCGAAGGCCGCGACCGCGGCCCGGCTCGAACTCCCCGGCGCCGCCCGGCGCAACCCCGAGGGCTACCTCTTCCCGGCCACCTATCCGGTCGGGACCGGCGCGACCCCGGCCGGCCTGCTCGGCTACATGGTCGACACCGCCCGTGAGCGCTTCGGCGCCGACCACGTCACCGCCGGCGCCCGGCGCAACGGCGTGAGCGTCTATCAGACCGTGACGATCGCCAGCATCGTCCAGGCCGAGGCCGACACGTCCGACGACATGGGCCGGGTGGCGCGCGTCGTGCACAACCGGCTGGCCAAGGGCATGCCGCTCCAGATGGACTCGACCCTCAACTACGCGCTGAACCGCAGCACACTGGACACCACGCACTCCGAGACGAAGACCGCGAGCCCGTACAACACCTACGAGTTCAAGGGCCTGCCGCCCACACCCATCGGCAATCCGGGGGAGGAGGCGATGAACGCGGCGATCAACCCGACGACGGGCGACTGGCTCTACTTCGTGACCGTGGCGCCGGGGGACACCCGCTTCACCGCCGACTACGCGGAACACGAGCGCAACGTGGCGGAGTTCAACGCGAACAGGAGCGCCGCCGCGACGGGCTGAGCGCCGGCGCCGGGGCCGTCCCCGCGTCCCCAACCGTCGGGGCCATCCCCAACGGTCAGGGGACGAGCACCGGTTGGCGCGCCAGCAGTGCCCGGATCTCGCGCACGGCCGCCCGCCCCGCCCGGTTGGCGCCGATCGTCGACGCCGAAGGCCCGTACCCGACCAGATGGACGCGCTCGTCCCGTACCGCACGCGTGGACTCGACCCGGATCCCGCCACCCGGCTCGCGCAGCCGCAGCGGCGCCAGATGGTCGATCGCCGGGCGGAAACCGGTGGCCCAGAGGATCACGTCGGCCTCGACGCGCCGGCCGTCGTCCCAGGCCACCCCCGACGGGGTGATCCGGTCGAACATCGGCAGCCGGTCCAGCACACCCCGCGCACGCGCGCGCTCGACCGCCTCGGTCAGCGGCAGCCCGGTCACCGACACCACGCTCCGCGGCGCCAGCCCCGCCCGTACCCGCTCCTCCACCAGCGCGACGGCCGCCCGCCCCTGCTCCTCGCCGAACGGCCCCTCCCGGAAGACCGGCGGTCTGCGCGTGACCCATGTCGTCTCCGCGGCCACGTCCGCGATCTCCATCAGATGCTGTGTCCCCGAGGCCCCGCCACCGACGACGACCACCCGCAGCCCGGCGAACGCGCCGGGCCCCGGATAGCCCGCCGTGTGCCACTGGTGGCCCCGGAAGGTCTCCTGCCCCGGGTAGCGCGGCCAGAAGGGCCGGTCCCAGGTGCCCGTGGCGTTGATCAGCGCCCGCGCCGACCACACACCGTCCGACGTCTCGACTCGCAGCCGCCCGCCCTCGCCCTCACGGACCGCCGAGACATCCACGGGCCGGCGGACCCGCAGGCCGAACCGCTCCTCGTACGCGGTGAAATAGCCCCCGACGACCTCGGACGAAGGCCGCGACCCGTCGGCGCCGGTCAGCTCCATGCCCGGCAGCGCGTGCATCCCGTGGACCTTCCCGTACGTGAGCGAGGGCCACCGGAACTGCCAGGCGCCGCCCGGCCGGGGCGAGTGGTCGAGGGTGACGAAGTCCCGGTCGGCCACCAGCCCGGAGCGCCGCAGATGGTAGGCGCTCGACAGGCCCGCCTGCCCCGCGCCGACGACCACGACGTCCACGTCCCGTGGCCCACCGGTCTCCGCCACGGTGACCGCCTCAGCCGCCCCGCGCCTCCCGGCCGCCCCGCGCCTGCCGGCCGCCACGCCGGACTCCGCCGCCGGACCCGTCCCTGCCACCCCGAAGTCGTTCACGTTTCTACCAACATCCGGGAGCCGCCGGATCATCCCGCACGCGGACACACCTCCGGCGCGGCAGGATGGGACCCATGCCCGACGCCTTCACCACCAGGACCGTGAACATCCCCACCGGCACCGACGAGGCGGTGACCGACCTGACCCATCTGTGCGAGCAGTTCCTCCGCGAGACCGCGCCCGGCCGCGACGGCCTCCTCCACGTCTTCGTCCCGCACGCCACCGCCGGGGTGGCCGTCATCGAGACGGGCGCGGGCAGCGACGACGACCTGCTCGCCGCGCTGCACACCCTTCTCCCGGCCGACGACCGCTGGCAGCACCGCCACGGCTCCCCGGGCCACGGCCGCGACCACGTCCTGCCGGCCCTGGTCCCGCCCCACGCGACCCTCCCGGTGATCGACGGCCGCCTGGAACTGGGCACCTGGCAGTCCGTCTGCCTGGTCGACACGAACGTCGACAACCCCGAGCGGCGAGTGCGGCTCAGCTTCCTCGGCTGACCCGGCCCGTACCCTGTGCCCGTGCCGGACCACCACCCCCGCCGCGCCGCCGTCCTCGTGCTGGAAGGCGCGAAACCGCTCGACGTGGGCATCCCCGCCCAGGTGTTCACGACCCGCGAGAGCATGCCGTACGAGGTGCGGGTGTGCGGCGCGGCGCCCGGTCCGGTGGCCGGCGGTGACGGGCTGTCCTATCTCGTCGCCCACGGCCTCGACGCGCTGGCGTGGGCCGACATCGTCTTCATCCCCGGCTACCGGTTCCCGGACCGCGACGAACCGCCGCCCGCGGTCGTCGACGCGCTGATCGCCGCCCACCGCGGCGGCGCCCGGCTCGCAGCCATCTCGACCGGCGCCTTCGCGCTCGCCGCCACGGGCCTGCTCGACGGCAGACGCGCCACGACGCACTGGCACTACACACGGGCCCTCGCGGCCAGGCACCCGCTCATCCGGGTCGACGAGAACGTGCTCTTCGTCGACGAGGGCAGCGTGCTGACATCGGCCGGCGCCGCCTCCGGCATCGACCTGTGCCTGCACATCCTCCGCTCCGACCTCGGGGTGGCCGCGTCCAACCACGCGGCACGCCGGCTGGTCGCCGCCCCGTACCGCAGCGGCGGCCAGGCCCAGTACGTACCGCGCCGGGTGCCCGAACCCCTCGGCGAGCGGTTCGCGGCCACCCGCGAGTGGGCGCTGCGCCGGCTCGCCGAGCCGCTCACCCTCAAGGCGCTCGCCCGGCACGCGGCGGTGTCACCGCGCACGTTCTCGCGGCGCTTCGTCGAGGACACCGGGTACACGCCGATGCAGTGGGTCATGCGCGCCCGCGTCGACATGGCCAGGGAGTTGCTGGAGCGTTCGGAGCGCGGCGTCGAGCAGATCGCCACCGACGTCGGTCTCGGCACCGGCGCGAACCTGCGGACGCACTTCCAGCGCACCCTCGGCACCACACCGAGCGCGTACCGGCGGACCTTCACCCGGGGCGAGTAGCCCGGGCCCGGCCCGCCGTTGGCACGATCCTTGCGAACCATGGCGTTCACGCCGCCGTCACGGGTGGGCGCCGCGCGTCAGCCTGGTGGGGAGACGAAGGGACACCACTCATGACTCGCATCGCCATCAACGGATTCGGCCGCATCGGACGCAACGCGCTGCGCGTCCTGCTGGAACGCGACAGCGACCTCGACATCGTCGCCGTCAACGACCTCACGGAGCCGGCCGCCCTCGCCCGGCTGCTCGCCTTCGACACGACCGCCGGACGGCTCGGCCGCCCGGTCATCGCCGAGGAGGACGCCCTCGTCGTGGACGGGCGCCGCATCGCCGTGCTCGCGGAGCGCGACCCGGCGCGGCTCCCGTGGGCCGCACTCGGCGTCGACATCGTCCTGGAGTCGACCGGCCGCTTCACCTCGGCCGACGCCGCCCGCGCCCACCTCGCGGCGGGCGCGAGGAAGGTCCTCGTCAGCGCTCCGTCGGCCGGCGCCGACGCCACGGTCGCGTACGGGGTCAACACCGGGGCGTACGACCCGGACGCGCACACGATCGTCTCGAACGCCTCGTGCACGACCAACGCGCTCGCGCCACTGGCCGCGGTCCTCGACGACCTCGCCGGTATCGAACACGGCTTCATGACGACGGTGCACGCCTACACCCAGGAGCAGAACCTCCAGGACGCCCCCCACCGCGACGCCCGCCGCGCCCGCGCCGCCGCGGTCAACATCGTGCCGACCACGACCGGCGCCGCCAGGGCGATCGGCCTCGTGCTGCCGAACCTCGACGGCAAGCTGTCCGGCGACTCGATCCGCGTACCCGTCCCGGTGGGCTCGATCGTCGAACTCAACACGACCGTCGCCCGCGACGTGACACGCGACGACGTGCTGACGGCCTACCGCACCGCGGCCGAGGGACAGCTCGCCGGCATCCTCGAATACTCCGACGACGCACTCGTCTCCTCCGACATCACCGGCAACCCGGCCTCGGCGATCTTCGACTCGGCTCTCACCCGTGTCGACGGCCGTCACATCAAGGTGGTCGCCTGGTACGACAACGAGTGGGGCTTCTCGAACCGCCTGATCGACACGCTCGAACTCCTCGCCCGCTGACGGACCGACCGCCGGGACGGCGGTCCGCCGTCCCGGACGGTCCGGGCGCCGTACACCGTCGCGCCGCCGCGCCCGGCCGGGGCATACTCGGACGTCCGCGCGGCGCCGGGCGCGGTCCCCGCGGTCCCGGTGTGCGGGGCCGGCGCGGCGCGGAAGCATCGAGGCGGCGCGAACATCGCCGCCGGCGTCCTCCAGGGCTGAAGGGAATCCATTGCCCTCCTCGTACGTCGAAGATCCCGCCCCGGGTCACGGCTCGTCGGCACCCCGCGCCGCCTTCCGCTCCGACGCCCCCGCGCTGAGTCTCAACGGCGAGTGGCGGTTCCTGCTCTCGCCGACCGCCGGGGCGGCCCCGGAAGGCATCGAACGGGACGACTTCGACGACCGGCACTGGGACGCCGTCCCCGTCCCCGGCCACTGGCAGCTGAACGGACACGGAAGGCCCGCCTACACCAACGTCCGCTACCCCTTCCCCGTCGACCCGCCCCATGTGCCGACCGAGAACCCCACCGGTGACCACCGGCTGGTCTTCGACCTGCCCGCCGACTGGCCCGACCAGCCGGCCCTGCTGCGCTTCGACGGCATCGACTCCTGCGGGCGCGTCTGGCTCAACGGCGTCGAACTGGGCGTCACCAAGGGCAGCAGACTCCCCACCGAGTTCGAGGTGGGCCGACTGCTGCGCCCGCGCGGCAATCTGCTCGCCGTACGCGTCCACCAGTGGTCCGCCGGAAGCTACTTGGAGGACCAGGACATGTGGTGGCTGTCCGGCATCTTCCGGGACGTCACCCTGCTCGCCCGTCCGGCGGGCGGTGTACGGGACTTCACGATCCACGCCGGTTACGACCATCTCACCGCACGGGGCACGCTCCGCCTCGACGCCGACAGCGGCGTACTCCTCACCGTCCCGGAACTGGCGATCACCGCCCTGCCCGCCGGACGGGCGGCGGAGGTGGCGGACGTGGAGCCGTGGAGCGCCGAGGAACCCCGCCTGTACGAGGGCGAGGTCCACACCGGCACCGAACGCGTCCCCGTACGCGTCGGCTTCCGCACCGTCACCGTCGAGGACGGCCTCCTCAAGGTGAACGGCCGCCGGATCGTCTTCCGCGGCGTCAACCGCCATGAATTCCACCCCGGGTCGGGACGCGTCGTGCCGCGCGAGTCCGTCGTCGCCGACATCGAGCTCATGAAGCGGCACAACGTCAACGCCGTCCGCACCAGCCACTACCCGCCCGACCCCGCTTTCCTGGACCTGTGCGACGAGTACGGCCTGTGGGTCATCGACGAGAACGACCTGGAGACGCACGGCTTCATCGAACTCGGCTGGCAGGGCAATCCGAGCGACGACCCCCGGTGGGCGGACGCCTGTCTGGACCGGATGCGCCGCATGGTCGAGCGGGACAAGAACCACCCCTCCATCGTCCTCTGGTCCCTCGGCAACGAGGCGGGCACCGGCCGCAATCTGGCCGCCGCCGCCGAATGGGCCCACCGGCGCGACCCCACCCGGCCACTGCACTACGAGGGTGACGCCGACTGCTCCTACACCGACGTCCACAGCCGGATGTACGCCGGCCACGACGAGGTGGACCGCATCGGACAGGGCCTCGAAGGGCCCGAACGGCTCCGCGAACTGCCCTTCGTCCTGTGCGAGTTCGCCCATGCGATGGGCAACGGGCCGGGTGGCCTGCTGGAGTACCGCGAGCTGTTCGAACGACACCCGCGCTGCCAGGGCGGATTCGTATGGGAATGGCTCGACCACGGCCTGGTCCGGCACGACCCGGCGGGGCGCGCCCACTTCGCGTACGGCGGGGACTTCGGCGAGTCCCTGCACGACGGCACCTTCGTGATCGACGGGGTCGTCCACCCCGACCGCACACCGTCACCCGCCCTCGCCGAGTTCGCGAAGGTCTTCGAACCGGTGCGGATCACGCTCGCCGACGGCACACTCCGCGTCACCAGCCACTACGACAGCGCGTCGACGGCCCATCTCGACTTCTCCTGGACGCTGGAGGAGGAAGGCGTCGAGATCGCGCACGGCGCCCTGACCGTGCCGCCACTCGCCCCCGGCGCCGCCACCGAGCTGCCCCTGCCGGACCTGACCGGCCCGCCCGGACGATCCGCCACCGGTGCGGAGAGCTGGCTCACCGTACGGGCCGCACTCGCCGCCGGCACCCGCTGGGCACCGGCCGGGCATGTCGTCGCCCGGGGCCAGGGCCCCGTCACTCCGCGGCCGTCCCCCGCCGCCCCGGCCGCCGGCGCGGCCCCGGAGCTGACGGAGACCGAACTGCGCCTGGGACCCGGTGTGTTCGACCGCGCGACCGGCCGGCTGACCGCGCTCGGTGACCTGTTGGTCGAGGGACCACGGCTCGACCTGTGGCGCGCCCCCACCGACAACGACCGCGGCTCGGCCGATCCCGACGAGACACGATGGCGGGCCGCCGGACTGCACCGTCTGCAGCACCGGCTCGCGGGCGTCGACCTCCTCGGCGACGCCCTCGTCGTTCGCACCCGGGTCGCCCCGGCCGGTCACGGCTTCGGGATGCGGGCCGACTACCACTGGAGCGCCGACCGGCAGCGTCTGCGACTGCGCCTGGAGGTCGAGCCCGAGGGCACGTGGCCGTGCACGCTGCCCAGGCTGGGGCTGCGTATGGCCCTGCCCGGCCACCTCGGCGGGGCCGAGTGGTTCGGGCGCGGACCGGGCGAGGCGTACGCCGACAGCCGCCAGGCCGCCCGGATCGGCCGTTTCAGCAGCACCGTCGACGCGCTCCAGACTCCGTACGTCCACCCCCAGGAGAACGGCAACCGCGTCGATCTGCGCTGGCTGCGGCTGACATCCGCCGACGGGGCGGGCCTGCGTGTCGACGGCGAACCCGTCTTCGCCTTCACCGCGCGCCGCTGGACCTCGGAACAGCTCGACGCCGCGGCGCACACCACCGATCTGGAGCCCGGCGGGACGATCGTGCTCAACCTCGATCTCGCGCAGAACGGACTCGGCTCGGCGTCCTGCGGGCCGGGTGTCCTGCCGAAGTACCGGCTGCACCCGCGGAGCGCCTCCCTCACCCTCACCTTCACCCCGTTGAACCCGGACACGAACCCGCGCCCGCGCCCGCACCCGAACCCGGACTCGCAGGAGGAGACCCCGGCCCGCTGACAGAAGGACGCGGAGACGGCTCACCGACTCCGGCGCCGCTGACGGCCCCTCAGCCCGAGGCGTCGCGGGAGGGGCGCGACGCGTCGCCGGCGGCCCACGACGCCAGGAAACGCAGCCCGTCGTAGGTGGGTGTGCCGGGCTCGGCGGTCCAGATGACGAGTTGCTGGTCGGGGTCGGTGGTGGCGGTGAGGGTGTCCCAGTCGAGGGTGAGTTCCCCGGCCAGCGGGTGGCGCAGGGACTTGGTGCCCACGCTCAGCGTGGCGACGTCGTGCGCCGCCCACCACCGGCGGAATTGCTCGTCGTGCACCGACAGCTCACCGACGAGGGCGGCGAGCCTCGGGTCGTCCGGATATTTGGCGGCCTCCATGCGCAGTTGGGCGACACACGTACGGGCGACCGTCGTCCAGTCCGCGTACAGGGTGCGCATGGCCGGGTCCGTGAAAATGAGCCGGACATAATTGCGCTGCTTTTCCGGTATCCGTGCGAAATCCGTGATCATCGCGGCGGCGAGCGCGTTCCAGGCGAGAATGTCCATGCGCCGGCCCATGACGATGGCGGGGGTCGCCGTCAGATCGTCGAGCAGCCGCCGCAGCTGCGGCTGGACCTTCTGCCCGGCCCGCCGGGGAGAGCGTGCCGACGGCTTTCCCGCCAGGGAGAAGAGGTACGCACGCTGGTCGTCCTGGAGGTGGAGAGCCCGGGTCAGCGCGGACAGGACGGGGGTCGAGGCCCGGATCCGTCCCTGTTCGAGCCGTGTGTAGTAGTCGGTGCTGATGGCGGCGAGCTGGGCGACCTCCTCACGGCGCAGACCGGGCACCCTGCGGGGCCCGCCGCTCTCCGGCAGTCCGACGGTGCGGGGGCTGAGTTCCGCCCTGCGGGCCCTGAGGAACTCGCCCAGCTCGTTCAGACGCGCGCTGCTGCTCATGTACTCCACTGTCCCACCCGGAGCCCGGCGGCAGGGAGGGAGAGACTCCTCCCTGGATGTTTTCCTCCCGGGAGGAAACTCTCCTCCCCGCGGGCGGCCGATCGCGTGCGAGTGTGGAGCGGAAGCATTTCCGGGCCCCGCTCTCCGTTCCTTTCTACTCTGTTCCGAAAAAGGAGAAGCGCGTGAATTCACTCGGGATGCCCACTGGTCATCATCAAGGTGAGAGAGAAACATCCCTATGAGGGCAACATTCCTGTACGGAGCCGGTGACGTGCGTGTCCAGGACGCGCCGGACCCGGTGATCGAGCGCCCCACCGACGCGATCGTGCGGATCGTGCGCTCCTGTGTGTGCGGCAGCGATCTGCACCCGTACCGCACCATGGCGGCGTCCGACGGCCCCGTCCCCATGGGACACGAGTTCCTCGGCGTCGTCGAGGAGATCGGCACGGAGGTCTCCGGACTCGGGCGTGGTGACATGGTCGTGGCACCGTTCGCGTACGCGGACAACACCTGCGCGTACTGCCGGGAGGGTCTCCAGACCTCCTGCCCGCGCGGCGGTTTCTTCGCCGCGGGCGTGGGCGGCGCGCAGGCGGAGGCGGTCCGCGTCCCGCAGGCCCAGGGCACCCTGGTCAGGCTCCCCGTGGGCGAGGACTCCGCGCTGCTGCCGTCGCTGCTCACGCTGGCCGATGTGTACGGCACCGGCCACCACGCGGCGAAGCGGGCACAGGTGGGCGAACGGACCACGGTCACCGTGATAGGCGACGGCGCGGTGGGCCTGTTGGCGGTCCTCTCGGCGAAGCGGCTCGGCGCCGAACGCGTCATTCTGATGGGACGTCACCGCAGCCGTACGGACCTCGGCCGGTTCTTCGGCGCCACCGACGTCGTCGCCGAGCGCGGCCAGGAGGGCGTCGAGAAGGTCCGTGAACTGACCGGCGGCCAGGGCACCCACGCGGTACTGGAGGCGGTGGGCCACATGCCCGCCTACGAGACGGCGGTCGGCGTCGTACGCCCCGGCGGTGTGATCAGCCGCGTCGGGGTGCCGCAGTACGAGACCGCCCCGGTCGGCTTCACCAGTCTCTTCGGGCCCAACGTCACCCTGACCGGTGGCCCGGCCCCGGTACGGGCCTACATCGACGAACTGCTGCCGGCGATCCTCGACGGCACCGTCGAACCCGGCCGGGTCTTCGACCGCGCCGTACCCCTGGACGAGGTGCCCGAGGGGTACGGGGCGATGGACCGGCGCGATTCGCTGAAGGTGCTCGTCACGCCATGACCCGTGGCCCGGGAGGGGGCGCCGCCGATCCCGCGCCCCGGACTGTCGGTGGCATGCGCTTGAATCCCTCCCATGGACGACTCGGCGCGCATGTGGATCACCACGGTTCCCGCACTGGACGCGGACACCCCCGTGGTGCTCCTCGGCCTCGACCACACCTCCCGCGGCGCCGGTGAGCGCCTGGTCTCCCTGCTGCTCGGCCGGGGCCACGAAGGCGAGGAAGGGGTGTTCTACCTCCTGCCGTTCGACCTGTCGGCCCGCTACGAACGGACGGGCGACCGTCTCGCGGTCGTCGTCACGACGTCCGGGCAGCTGCTCGCGGGTGAGGCGACCGACAGCCCCGGACCTCTGGGCGAGCACCTGCCCGGCCTCCCCGCCGACGCCACGGACGACGACCGGGTCGTCCTGCTCCGCCGGGAGATCGTGACCGACTTCGTCCCGGCCGAACACGACGGCGAGAAGCAGCCGGTGCTCCTCGTCGACCACGACGGTTCGGCGCCGGTCACGGAGGTCCTCGCCCGGTTCGACGCGGGCGAGGCCGGACTCGCGGTCCTGTACGCGCACTGACCGCGTCCCATGTCCGGTCGCGTCGGCGCTCACCGTGCGGAGCCCGAGTCGATGGTGACCACCCGGGCCCACGCGGGCGGCGAGTCCGGTACGTAGCCGGGGTCGTCCTCTTCCTCGTCCCACGACCGGGTCCGCCGGCGGTCGAACAGCCCCACCACCGTCCGGCACGGCGGCCGGGCGCCGGGCCAGGGTGTCTGACCGTCCGTCAGGACCACGACCACGTCCGGCCGCGGTCCCGTCCGCAGCGCCTTGGCGAAGCCGGCGCGCAGATCCGTACCGCCACCGCCCACCAGCGGGATGCCGGCCTCCCGGCACAGCGGATGCACGCGCTGGGCCGCCGCGTCGCACGGCAGTACGGAGACCAGGTCCCGGCGGCCACCGACGGCACGGGAGATCGCCGCCACCTCCAGGAGCGCGCTGCCCAGCTCGTCGTCACTGACCGACCCCGACGTGTCGATGATCACCGAGACCCGGGGCGGCTTGCGCCGCAGGCTCGGCAGGACCACACCGGGCAACCCGGCCGACCTGCGTGCCGGCCTGCCGTAGGTGTAGTCCTCGCCCGCGCCCGAACCGGATGTCGCCGAGCGGACCGCCGCCCCCAGCAACTCCCGCCAGGGCTGCGGCGGATGGAACACCTCCGCGGCCCATCTGCGCCATCCCCGCGGGGTGTTCCCCGGCCGGGCGGTGATGCCCCGCGCCACCCGGAACCGAACGGCGTCCCGTTCCCGCGGGCTCAGTCCGTGCGCGCCCTCCGGCCCGAGGTCCCACTCCCGCTCCAGCCCGTCGGCGCCACTGCCGCAGTCCAGCCAGGCCATGCCCTGCGTCAGCGGACCCAGCCCGAACTGGCGCAGATAGTCCTCCATCAGCTCGCCCTCGCGCAGCCGCAACAGCTCCGGGACGACGGCGCCTTCGGGCCGGACCAGACCGTCCCCGAACACGTCGTCGTTGATCTCGCAGTCCGCCGCGATGTTCATCCGCAGCCGCTCGGCCCGGCCGGTCAGCCCACGCTCCCGCGCGACTCGGTCGCCGCGTCCGTGGTGGTCACGGAGCAGGTGCGACACCTCGTGCACCCAGACGCCGGCCAGCTCCTCCACCGGCGTCCGGGCGACGAACGCGGGGGAGACGTAGCACCGCCACTGCCGGTCGACGGCCATCGTCGGAACCCGCCGTGACTCCACCACGTGCAGGGCGAACAGCGCCGTCGCCAGGAAGGGCCGGGCCCGGACGGCGTGCAGCCGGGCGGCGAACAGCTTGTCGCGGTCCAGGGCTCCCGTCCCCGGCGTGCCGGCGCTCACCGGCCGGACCTCGCGACGCCCCCGGCGCCCGCGACCTCCGCCGCACGGGCCGCCGCCCGGTCGGCCCGCCGGGAGAGGGACACCGCTCCGGCGAGCCGGTCGATCGACGCGGGGACGTCCCAGTCCTCCCGCCGCAGCGAGGCGAGGGTGGTCGCGGGGACGACCACCAGGTCCGGGGCCCCGGTCTCCATCGCCCGGACCAGCAGCGCCCACGCCGCGTCCCAGCGGTCCCTCTCCGGCCGGGCGCGCACCGCCCGCACCACCCCGTCGAGCACGGCCTGGCGCAGATCCCCCCGCTCGGGCAGGACCGCACCCGCCGGGTCGGCGAGAAGCACCTCCGGGTCCGGGAGGTCCATCCGGTCCAGACTCGCCAGCAGCTCCAGCCCCGGACCGTCCCCCACGGTGCCCCTGACGAGCAGTGAGAGGACCTCCCGCGACGAGCCGGCCGCCGTGGCGAAGGCGATCAGACGCAGCGTCATCTCCCAGCTTCGCGGGGACGGCCAAGGGCCTCCACGGCGGGCCTCGTCACTCGGCAGCCGGTGGACGAGCGCGGCGCGGGCCGAGAGCAGACCGCACACGGCGCGACGTGCGAAGTCCACCGATTCCGGCAGGACTTCGGGGTCGAGCCGGGGCAGCGTCGCCCGCGGCCATGTCCCGGCGAGACCGCGTACGACCACCTCGTGGTCGTGGACCCACTGAAGATGGACGAACCGGTTGGCCAGCGGCGGGCTCAGCTCCCAGCCGTCGGCCGCCGACGCCCGCGGATTGGCGGCGGCCACGATCCTGACCTCGGGGGGCAGTCGCAGCGCGCCGATCCGCCGTTCCAGTACGAGACGCAGGAGCGCGGCCTGAACGGCCGGCGGGGCGGTGGACAGTTCGTCCAGGAACAGCAGCCCACGGCCCGTCCGTACCAGCCGGACGGCCCAGTCCGGCGGGGCCATCGGGACGCCCTGTTCCGCGGGATCGTCCCCCACGACGGGCAGGCCCGCGAAGTCGGAGGGCTCGTGGACACTGGCGATCACCGTGGTCAGCGGCAGGTCCAGGGACTCGGCGAGGTGTGTCAGCGCGGCGGTCTTGCCGATCCCCGGCTCACCCCACAGCAGTACGGGCAGATCGGCGGCCACGGCCAGCGTCAGGGCCTCCAGCTGGATGTCGGGGCGCGGTTCGGTGGCCGTGTCGCGCAGCAGTGCGAGGAGGTCGTCGGCGACGGTGAGCTGGGAGCCGTGGGCGGGGGCGACGGTGGCGTCGGCCGGGGCGAGAAGGGCGTCTGAGGACAAGTTTCATCACCTGTGGGTTCGTCGGTGGGCGGAGCGAGTGCAGTGGGGGCGGGGCGCGGAGCCCTGTGCGGACCGGTGGCGGTCCGGTTCAGCGAGTGGTGCCGTGACGCGGTCGTGAACGAATGTCACGGGGACGGCGGCCACCCGGCAGACCGCGTCCCGACCGGGGGCCGGGACCGGTCATCCCCGCCCTGAACAGCCCGTGGACGATCCGGCGTTCGGCGGCGGCCTCCAGCTCGTCCCGCAGAGGGCCGTCGCGCAGCAGCGCGTCGGGGCCCAGCAGGCCCTCGACGACGGCCAGCGCACCGTCCGAGTCGCCGTGGTCCAGACGTTCGCGGACACCGCTGAGACAGTCCGGAGCGCGGTGCGCCTCGTCGATCGCCCGCAGACAGGGCAGCGGAGTCCCGCTCAGCGCGGCCAGCAGCTCCTCCCGCCGGATCTCGTCGGGGTCGTGGTCCAGCGGCGCCAGCACCCCGTCCACCAGACCGATCCGGTGCTCGGCTCCCCGGCACGCGACGAGACGGGCCCGCCCCACGGGGTCCGGGGCACGGGAGGGGCCGCGCGGCGTGTGGTCCGGTACCAGCGCCGAGGCGACGAGCGGGTGCAGCCCGTCGGGCCCGATCAGACCGGCCCGGAGCAGCTCCAGGTCGGGAAGTACCCACGTCGCCGCGTCGGGCAGGACCGGCACGGCGGAGCCGGCACCGTACGGGGACGCCACCGTGAGCCGGGGTACGGGCGGCCCGGCACCGCCCCGGTCCGTGACCAGTTCCAGGGCCGGCCGCCGCCCGGCCCCGAGCCGTACGGTGAAGGTCCCGCCGGAGCGCCCGTCGGCGCGCAGCAGGATGTCCGCCTCGGCCGCCCAGCGGTCGACGGCGCACGGGTACCCCGGCGGCACCGCCGCCGCCACAGCCGGGTCCGTCGCGGGACGGTCGCCGGCCTGCGCGGGACCGGCCCCGGACCGTACGCGCAGCTCGTCCGTCCTGCGCGCGTCCCACAGATGACGGTGCAGATCGAGCCGGAACCGCCGGTCGGGATGCGGATGGGGATGGAGCCGCGGATGGTCGCGGGCGCCGGGCGCGGCGCGGGAGCCGTCCCACAGCGCGAGGCTGATCCGCTGACCGGCGTCCGCCCAGGCCGGCGGGGTCCGGACGACGAGATGCACTCGGTGCGCGGTGTCACGGCCGCCGGCACGGCGAACGGTGTCGTAGCGGGCCAGCGCGACGGTCAGCCCCGGGCGCAACAGCCCGTCGGGGGCGATTCTCGGCATGTGCCAGCGCAACAGGTCAGGAGCCAAGTGGCGCAGATCCGCGCGGAGTCGGGCCGCGAACTCCGAGCCGTACAGACGAGCGGCGGAGCGTGGCCGGAGATCGACATCGATGCCCGCGGCGGCACAGGCCCCCGCCCAGTCGCCGGCTTCCCGGCGGGCGGTCGCGGTCCGGATCATGGAGGGCGGCACGGCGAACTCACGCACGCGCGGCCAGAAGGAGGAGCGGGAAATCCCGTGCACGGTCTCAGTGAGCATCAGCACTCACCTTGCGCGGACGGGTCCCCCAATCTGACGTCGGAGTAGGTAGTCATCGCGGAGACCCTACCGCTCCGCACCGCGATCTGCCAGACACTCATGACCGGGCCCGGCCCCGGACCGGCGGCGACCGGGGAGCCGTCACGGGCCGACGGGCGCGCGCCGCACCAGAACTCGTGTGCGGTCCCGCCCGTCGGCACCTCACGTGCCCGGTGCCGGGCGCCCGTTCAGATCAGGGCGGCGCGGACACCGGCGAGCGCCTCGTCGAGGGTGTCGGCCGTGTTCTCGTGCCCGCTGAACCCCTCGTCGTCGGCGGGGTCGATCGTCCAGCCCCAGCCGCTCTCCGGGTGCCCGTCGATCGTCGCCGCGTGCTCGCCCTTGGTGAGGATGATCGAGACGTTGCCCGCCGGGAGGACGTTCACCTCGGCGTGCGCGCTGTCCCCGAACGCGTGGTGGATGGCGTCGAGTGCTTCCTGCTCGGTGGTCATGGCTGCTCCTGGATGTGGGAGGGCCGATCGCGCGGCCGTCGCGATCGGTGAGGTCGTACCGCCGGTCCAATCGAACGTCCATCTCCGGGCCGATGTCGAGCCCGACACTCCTTCGGAACCACCCTTCGGGGGGATCACGCGCACGTCCCGTCTGCGGCGTCACCTCTTCAGGGGCCTGAATGGGCGGGGAACGGGTGGGAAGCCGGATTGTTCGAGCACAGTGAGGGGGAGACGTGTGGGCGGCCGTCGGAACGGCGTCTCGGCGGGGTCCAGCACGGCGCAATGGATCAAGAGCCGAGAGCACGGTCAATGGTCACGGCGTGGAACCGGCGGCTCTGCCGCGCGGCAAGGTGGCGATGGATGACTCGACCGGTCGGGACCGGCCCGGCGCTGATCTTCGCGGCACTTGAGACGGCCGCTTTCCTGGACGGTGCGAGGAAAGGCGAGTTCGACGCCCCGCAGTCCAACTGGCGTGTTCCGGGGCATCAGTTCGTTGGGACATACGAGCATTCACCGTGCCGTGACGAGCCGCGCCCATTCATGAACGGAGTACGCGTGTCCCCTGCGCCAGACCCTCCGGGCCCCGCTTCTCGGTCATGTCCCCGGCCCTGTTCGCCGCCCCGTCCTCAATCCGACCGCCGCCGGTATCGTGCCCGGCCTGGAGCTGCGAAAAATGCGCGAGGCGCGCGGACTCACCGCGACCGCGTCGGCGGGATCGATCAACGCGTCCGTCTCCGAGGTGAGCCGGCTCGAACGGGCCGAGAGCCCGCCGGACCCGCGTGACATCGACCTTCTCGCCGACCGGTACGGGGCGACCCCCGACGAGCGCGCCGCTCTCCTGCTCCTCGCCCGCCGCGCGGTGGAACCGGAGTGGTTCGACCGCTACTCCGACTGCGCGGACTCGTGGACGCAGCGGCTGATCGGGCTGGATTCGGAGGCCGTGTACTTCTGCGCTGGAGGAGGCACGGATCGCGCCGGGCCTCCTCCAGACCGCCGCCTACGCCAGGCAGATCATCAGCGACGGTCTCCGAGTCCTGGAGGGCGACCGGATCGATCTGGTCGAGGTCGATCGGCCGGGTGAAGTCGGCGTGTTCCAGGATGTATTCGGTCTCCAGCATGTCCGACGCGATGACCACGCTCCGGTCGTTCTCGTCGAAGACTGCCTGACCGTGCGCGAGGACGACGGGGTCGTCGTCGACGTAGACGATTGTTGCGCGCCAGTTCCCCCGTGGTCGGTGCGACCTTCAGCAATTCCTCGGAAGCCCGCCGGTCCACCTTGTGGTTGTCATGTCCGCCCAGCAGCCAGTCGTACATCCTCGCGGCACTCGGAACGGAAGTCGACACGCCTGTTGTCCGGCAACGGAGAGCCCCTCCCGAGTTCGATCCCGATCCCGATACCGCCAGGGAATGGGCATCATCCCAGGAGGGCGGACCGCGGACGCGCACCACCGCGCTTGCCGGTCGATGTCACCGCTCGGAGACGTGGTGCTCCAGTTGTCGCAGCGCCGTGTCGGAGAACTGCCGCCGGGCCGTCAGGAGCGAAGCCGTCACCGTGGGAATGTCGATGCCCATCAGATCCGCTATGACCTCGGGCGGCATCGACAGCCGCCACCGCAGCAGCGCGGTGTCCGCGGTGTCCTGGGACAGGTCGCGGTAGAGCCGTCCCACGGCCGGGTCCAGTCCGTCCGTGTCCCGGCCGGCCGCCTGGATCTGCTCACGCAATTGCCGCCAGGCCTCGGCCGCGGGGCGCGCGTTGCGCAGGAGTTCGCCCCACCGGCCCGCGACGGCCGAGATCGTCGCGTCGACGGCGGCCCGGCTCGCGGTCTCGTCGAGCAGTCTGGCCCGTGCGTAGGACAGATAGTGAATTCTGTGCAGCTGCACGAAGGCGGCGAGGCCGAGGAGGCTGTGCTGATTCATCGGGCGGCCGGGGGCAACGGTGACACGGACGGCCGGCGGGTGCGGATTCAACACGTCTCCTTCCGGGGGATCGTCGCGACACGCGGCCCGCCGCTCCGTGGCGTGAACCGCTACGGAAATACCTGACGAACCGATGGGCCCCTTACTCGGAGCTGTGACGACCGTACCGTGTGTCACGCCGTGGTCACGACGAACAACCCGTCATGCAGAGTCCGATTTCCAAGACATCCCGAAAAAGCCCGCCGGCCCCACGAATTCGCAGCCGGATTCGGCTCCCGTACGCACTCTTGGTGCGGGGTGCGCCCGAGGTGGCACGCGGCAGGGCGGCCACCCGGTCGAGCACCGCGTGGGACGGTGTCGCCTTCCGCGCCGTCGACGGCGACACCGCCGGGAACTGCCGGGTGCCGGTCGCCGGCACCCCGCTCACGACCGACTCCCTGACGGGGGCCGTCGTCAGTCCCGATGACGGCAGGTGCCGGGTGACCGTACGGCCCGGGGGTCGCGCGGCGACGCGACCGCCCGGCTCAGTACTGCGCGGCCACCCAGTCGTACCAGCTCCGCATCCCCTCGCCCGTCGTCGCCGACAGCGTCAGCAGCGTCAGACCCGGATTGACCGAGCGGGCGTACTCCTCGCAGCGGGCGACGTCGAAGTCCACGTACGGCAGCAGGTCGATCTTGTTGACGATCACCAGGTCCGCCGCGGCGAACATATAGGGGTACTTGAGCGGCTTGTCCGTGCCCTCGGTCACCGAGATGATCACCACCCGGCTGCGCTCCCCGAGGTCGAAGAGGGCGGGACAGACCAGATTGCCCACGTTCTCGACGAGGACCAGCGACCCGGCCGGCGGCGTCAGGGTCGTGAGCGCGTCCCGCATCATCTCCGCGTCCAGATGGCACCCCGCCCCGGTGTTGACCTGGACGACGGTGCTGCCCGCCCGCTTGATCCGGTCGGCGTCGAGCGTCGTCTCCTGGTCGCCCTCGATGACCGAGACCGGACGGTGGCCGGCGAAGTCCCTGATGGTGCGCTCCAGGAGCGTGGTCTTCCCGGCGCCCGGCGAACTCATCATGTTCACCGCCACGATGCCCTGTTCGGCGAGCCGGGCGCGGTTGTGGCCGGCCAGGTGCTCGTTCTTGGCGAGCACCCGCTGTTCGAGGGTGATGGTCTCGCCGCCGCCGTGCGGATGCGTGTGGGGTACGGCGATTCGCGTCCCGCCGCCCCCCTCGCCTCCGCCGGAGCAACCGCACGTACCGCACATAGGGTCAGCCCACTCTCATGGAGATGATCTGGAGTTCCTGTCCCGACGTGATCCGCACGTCGGCGCTCCCGCACGGACACAGCAATACAAGATCGGCCAGTGCGAAGTCCTGTGAACACGCCTGGCAGTGCGCCGTTCCCGGAGGCTGTTCGATCTCCAGGGACGCGCCTTCGGCGACCGTGCCCGCGGTGGTCAGATCGAAGCAGAACCGCATCGAATCGGGGACCACCGCCGTCAGCGCGCCCACCCGGACGCTGACCGTGCGCACCGGTCTTCCCGCGGCGCGCTCGCACACCGCGTCGACAATGCTCTGAGTGATTGACAATTCATGCATTCCACCGCCCAGCCTTTCCGGTAATTCACTCGACCGGCCCTGATTCGCCGGGGCGAAAAGCAGGGCCGCCCGGACGAAACCCGTGTTGACAGAACGCTCGGCCGGATCGTAGATGGTAGCAATGTGAGCGACGCCACACCCATGACGTCATGGGTATCGGGTGGGCCAATCCCGGAAGGCAGCGGTGCTATGCCGACAGAAGCGGCGAGAAAAGCAGAGGACACGCTGATTCACGTTCTGTGGATCAATGCCGGACTGAGCTGTGACGGCGATTCGGTCGCCCTGACCGCCGCCACCCAGCCCAGTATCGAGGAGATCGCACTCGGCGCGCTGCCCGGTCTTCCGAAGATCGCCGTGCACTGGCCGCTGATCGATTTCGAATGCGGGCCCAACGGCGGCGCCGACGATTTCCTGGAATGGTTCTTCAAGGCGGACCGCGGGGAACTCGACCCGTTCGTCCTGGTGGTCGAAGGCTCCATCCCGAACGAGAAGCTGAAGGAAGAGGGTTACTGGTCGGGCTTCGGGAACGACCCGGCGACCGGGCAGCCGATGACCACCAGCGAGTGGCTCGACCGGCTGACACCGAAGGCCACGGCGGTCGTCGCGGTCGGCACCTGCGCCACCTACGGCGGCATCCACGCCATGGCGGGCAACCCCACCGGTGCCATGGGCGTGCCCGACTATCTGGGCTGGGACTGGAAGTCGAAGGCCGGGATCCCCGTCGTGTGCGTCCCCGGCTGCCCCATCCAGCCGGACAACCTCTCCGAGACGCTCACCTATCTGCTCTACATGGCCACCGAGCAGGCTCCGATGATCCCCCTCGACGACGCGCTGCGTCCGACCTGGCTGTTCGGCCAGACCGTGCACGAGGGCTGCGACCGGGCCGGCTACTTCGAGCAGGGCGACTTCGCGACCGAGTACGGCTCGCCCAAGTGCATCGTGAAACTCGGCTGCTGGGGCCCCACCGTGAAGTGCAACGTGCCCAAGCGCGGCTGGATGAACGGCATCGGAGGCTGCCCCAACGTCGGCGGCATCTGCATCGGCTGCACCATGCCGGGATTCCCGGACAAATTCATGCCGTTCATGGACGAGCCCCCGGGCGGACGGTTCTCCGCGAACGCCGTCGGCGTGTACGGGGCGACGATGCGGCGGCTGCGCGACATCACCACCCACACGCTCGACCGCGAGCCGAAATGGCGCAGACGCGGTGAGCGGCTCACCACGGGTGCCACCCGCACCTGGTAGTCCGAACGGTGCCCCATCGGCCGCGAATTCACCGGCCGGTGGGGCACCCACCTGGTAACTCATCGCTCGACGAATCGCGAGAAGAAAGAAGAGGCGGCCCCATGACGGCGACGAGCCAGGGCAGGGACGAACTGGTGGAGATGGCGTGGGATCCCATCACCCGAATCGTCGGGAGCCTGGGTATCTACACGAAGATCGACTTCAAGCAGAAGGTCGTCGCCGAGTGCCACAGCACCAGCTCGATCTTCCGCGGCTACTCGGTCTTCATGAAGGGCAAGGACCCGCGCGACGCCCACTTCATCACCAGCCGCATCTGCGGCATCTGCGGCGACAACCACGCCACCTGTTCCTGTTACGCGCAGAACATGGCGTACGGCGTGAAGCCCCCGCATCTCGGCGAGTGGATCGTGAATCTCGGCGAAGCCGCCGAGTACATGTTCGACCACAATATCTTCCAGGAGAATCTGGTCGGGGTCGACTACTGCGAGAAGATGGTCGCCGAGACCAACCCCGGCGTTCTCGAACAGGCCAACCGCACCGCTTCCCCGCACGCGGACGACCACGGGTACCGGACCATCGGCGACATCATGCGCTCGCTGAATCCCTTCACCGGCGAGTTCTACCGCGAGGCCCTCCAGGTCAGCCGGATGACGCGTGAGATGTTCTGCCTCATGGAGGGCCGCCATGTGCACCCCTCCACGCTCTACCCCGGCGGGGTGGGCACGGTGGCGACCATCCAGCTGATGACGGACTACATCACCCGCCTCCAGCGCTACGTGGAGTTCATGAAGAAGGTCGTGCCCATGCACGACGACCTCTTCGACTTCTTCTACGAGGCGCTGCCCGGCTACGAGAAGGTCGGCAACCGCCGTGTCCTGCTCGGCTGCTGGGGCTCCTTCCAGGACCCCGAGCACTGCAACTTCGAGTACAAGGACATGACCGACTGGGGTCGGAAGATGTACGTGACCCCCGGCGTCGTCGTGGACGGCAAGCTCGTCACCACCGACCTGGTGAAGATCAACCTCGGCATCCGCATCCTGCTCGGCTCGTCGTACTACAACGACTGGGACGAGCAGGAGATGTTCGTGACCCACGACCCGCTCGGCAACCCGGTCGACCGGCGGCACCCGTGGAACCAGCACACCAACCCGCAGCCGCAGAAGCGCGACCTGGGTGACAAGTACAGCTGGGTCATGTCGCCGCGCTGGTTCGACGGCAAGGACTACCTCGCGCTCGACACCGGCGGCGGCCCGCTCGCCCGGCTGTGGGTCACCGCGCTGGCCGGCCTCGTCGACATCGGCTACATCCGGGCCACCGGCAAGAGCGTCAAGATCAACCTTCCCAAGACCGCGCTCAAGGGCCCGGTCGAGCTGGAGTGGCACGTCCCGCGCTGGAGCAACACCATCGAGCGCAACCGGGCGCGGACCTACTTCCAGGCGTACGCGGCGGCCTGCGCCCTGCACTTCGCCGAGAAGGCGCTGGTGGAGATCCGGGCGGGCCGTACCAAGACCTGGGAGAAGTTCGAGGTGCCCGAGGAGGGCGTGGGATGCGGCTTCACCGAGGCCGTGCGCGGTGTGCTCTCGCACCACATGGTGATCAGGGACGGCAAGATCGCCAACTACCACCCCTACCCGCCGACCCCATGGAACGCGAGCCCCCGCGACACCTACGGGACGCCGGGGCCCTACGAGGACGCGGTGCAGGGCCAGCCGATCTTCGAGGAGAACGACCGCGAGAACTTCAAGGGCATCGACATCATGCGGACGGTCCGCAGCTTCGACCCCTGTCTGCCCTGCGGCGTGCACATGTATCTCGGCGAGGGCAGAAAACTGGAACTGCTGCACTCGCCCACGCAGTCCGCGGGCAGTGAGTGACATGGGGGACGTCCGCGACATGGCGGAGCGGCGGGCCTCCGGGACCCCGGACCCCGGGGAGCCCGCGAGGTCCGAGGAGTGGCGGGCGACCGGCGAACGCATCGACACCCTGATCTCCGCGAGCGCGGCCGGGGGAGTGGTCGCACGCGAGCGCAGCGAGGAACTGGTGCGCCTCGTCACCGACTTCTACGGCGCCGGTCTGGAACGGCTCCTCGACCTCGTCCACGAGCACGGGCGGCTGGACGACGAGATCCTGGCCGCCCTCGCCGCCGACGACCTGGTGGCCAGCGTGCTGATGGTGCACGGACTGCACCCGTACACCGTGACCACCAGGGTCGAGAACGCCCTGGCGAGCGTGCGGCCGTATCTCGGCTCGCACGGCGGGGACGTGGAACTGCTGGGCGTCACGGACGAAGGAGCCGTGCGGCTGCGGCTGCTGGGCAGTTGTGACGGCTGCCCGTCCTCGTCCGCCACGCTCGCGCTGGCGGTGCGGGGCGCGGTCGAGGCGGCGGCACCGGAGATCACCACGATCGAGGTCGAGGCCGCCGACGAGGCGGCCGCCGGAGCCACCGGCCCGCTGGTGCCGGTGGACGCCCTGTTCTCCCGGCTCCACGAGGCGGGGCCCGCAACGGGCGCCGGCGACGCGGGCGCGACCTGGGAGCCGGTCCCCGCCCTGCTCGCGCTGGAGTCCGGCGGCGTCGAGCGCCTCACCGTCGGCGGGCTGCCGGTCGTCGCCTGCCGGATCGGGTCCGATCTGTTCGCCTTCCGCGACCGGTGCGCCCGGTGCGAGCGCCCCATGGAGGGCGCCACGCTGGCCCGGCGCCTCGGGGGCGACTCCGGTGACGGGGTGCTCAGCTGTCCCGCCTGCCGCGCCCACTACGACGTACGGCGCGCAGGTGTCTGTCTCGACGCGGAGGCGGAGGGTGCGCATCTGGACCCGCTGCCGCTCCTGGCGGACGGCGCGTCGGCCTCGGTGGCCGTGCCGTCGCCGCTACCCGCCCCGTCCGTGGTCGCGACATGAGCGCGCCCCAGGGCCGTGCCGTGCCCACCGGCCGTGCCGCGTCCCCGGCCGCCGCGCTGCTGCGGGTCAGCCGCGGCCGGCCCGGTCCCGCGGTCGGCGAGCGGTGCGAGATGTGCGCCGCGCCGATCGGCGAGGAGCACCGGCACGTGGTGAATCTGGAGAGCCGTGCTCTGATGTGCGGCTGCCGGGCCTGCTCCCTGCTGTTCACCGAGGAGGGCGCGGAACTGCGCTACCGCACGGTCCCCGACCGGTATCTGAGCTTCGACGGTCTCCCGCTGGACGCGCGCACCTGGGACGAACTCCAGATCCCGGTGGGTCTGGCGTTCGTGTTCCGCAACTCCGTGCAGGACCGCACCGTCGCCTTCTACCCGGGCCCGGCCGGGGCGACCGAATCCGAACTGCCCCTGGACGCCTGGGCGACCATCGTCGAGGCCAATCCCGGACTGGCCGTGCTGCGCCCGGACGTGGAGGCGCTGCTCGTACGCCGTACGGAGGCGGGCGGCGGCGGAGGGCGCGAAGTGGTCGCGTCCTGCCATCTCGTCCCGGTCGACGCGTGCTACGAACTGGTGGGCCGCCTGCGCGCGTTGTGGCGGGGATTCGACGGCGGCCAGGAGGCGCACGCCGCGATGGACGACTTCTTCGAGCACGTGCGCTCCCGCAGCCGTCCCGCCGATCCGGCGGGCGTGGAAGGCCGTCCGGCCGACAGCGGTCCCACGGCCGTGAGTGCTTCCACCGCCGCGGGCGGTCCCGCATGAGCGGCGCCGCGGCCCCCGGACTGGAGTTCTCCGTACAGGACGTCGTCGCCGAGCCGTACACCGCCGCGCCCCAGCTGACCGCGCGGCTGCGGATCGAGGACGGCTCGGACGAGCGCATCCACGCGATCGTGCTGCGCTGCCAGGTCCGTATCGAACCGCGCCGCCGCCACTACGGGGCGGGCGAACAGGACGCCCTGCGCGGCCTGTTCGGAGAGCGCGAGCGCTGGTCGGAGACGTTGCGGCCGTTCCAGTGGATGCAGTGCCACACGACCGTGCAGGGCTTCACCGGCTCCACCGAGGTCGACATCGCGCTGCCCTGCACCTACGACTTCGACGTCGTCGGCTCCCGCTATCTGCACGCGCTCAAGGAGGGGACGGTGCCGATCAGTCTGCTCTTCTCGGGCACCGTCTTCGCCAAGAACGCCGGCAGCGGCGGCGGTTCGGGACTCGGGGTGCGGCAGGTGCCCTGGGACTGCGAGGCGCGGTATCAGCTGCCGGTCGCCGTCTGGCGGCAGATGATCGCCCATCACTTCCCCAACTCCGGCTGGATCAGGCTGGATCACGACGTACTCGCGCGCTTCGCCGACTTCCGTGAACGACGCGGACTGATCAGCTGGGACGAGACGGTGACGACGCTGCTGGCGGACGCGCGGGCCCGGACCGCCGCCGACGAGATCGGTGAGGTGGTCACATGACCCCGCCGACTCCCACCACCCCGGTGGGGCTGGACCATGTCCGGACGATCGCCGACGCGGTGCTGTACGAGGGCTATCTGCTGTACCCGTACCGCGCCAGCTCCCACAAGAACCGTTCCCGCTGGCAGTTCGGCGTCCTCGGCCCGCCCGGCGCCGCACCCGGCAGCTTCGCCGAGGAACCCGGCATGGCGATGCAGGCCCTGCTCACCGTCCCCGACGGCGCCTCGGCCCCCACCGCCGAGGTGACCGTACGGCTCCGGTTCCTCCAGCTCCAGGTGCGCGAGGTGCAGCGCAGGGAGCCGGACGGGAGCCACACGGCCGTCGGTGAACTCACCGTGGCCGGCGCCACCGTCCTGAGCTGGGACGAGGCCGTCGAGTGCGAACTCGACCTGGGCGCCGTCCCGTTGGGCGGCGGGTCCGGTACGACCGACGAACTGCGCACCGTCCCCGGCGGCGAGGAGAGCGAACCGCTGACGGACGAACACGGTGTGCCGGCCGGGCGTGTCGTACGGCGCCGCGAACCGCTGACGGTCCGCGTCCGCACCCGTAGCACCCGGGACGACGGCCATGTACGGCTCTCGGTCTCGGTGGACAACGAGCACCCGGGGACCGCCACCGACAAGGACGGTGCCATCCGTGTCTCCCTGATCGGCGCCCATCTGCTCCTCCAGGCCCGCGGCGCCGCGTTCGTCTCGCTGCGCGAGCCTCCGGACGAGGCGGCCCCCGCCGCCGCCCGGTGCCGGCAGCACAGGTGCTGGCCGGTGCTGGCCGGGGCCAAGGGCTCCACGGACACCGTGCTGGGCGCGCCGATCATCCTCTACGACCACCCCGAGATCGCCGAACAGAGCCCCGGCGCCCTGTTCGACTCCACCGAGATCGACGAGATCCTGACGCTCCGGGTGATGACCATGACGGAGGACGAGAAGGCGGAGGCGCGGGCCACCGACCCGCGGGCCCGCGAGATCATCGACCGCTGCGACACGATGTCCCCGGACGCACTGCGACAACTCCACGGTCTGCTCCGCGACCCGCACGGCCCCACCGCGCCACCGGCCCCGGGCGCCCCGGGCCCGCGCGGCGATCTGCGGGACGCCGAGCCGCCCGCCTTCGACACCGGCGGCGCGCCCTGGTGGGACCCGGCGGCCGACGCCTCGGTGACGCCCGAGTCCGACACCGTCGTCATCGAAGGGGTCGCCGTCGCCAAGGGCAGCCTCGTCCGCGTCCACCCGTCCCGCCGCGCCGACGCCCAGGACCTCTTCTTCGCGGGCAGGGTGGCGCGGGTGACGGCCGTGCTCTCGGACGTCGACGGCGGTGTGCACGTCGCCCTCGTCCTGGTCGACGACCCGGCGGCCGACATGCACGACTGGTACGGCCGCTACTTCTACTTCGCCCCCGACGAACTGGAACCGCTGCCCGACGGGGACCCCCGTGAGGGTGACGACATCCCCGGTCCGGCACCACACAGGAAGGAGAACCCCTCGTGAGAATCCTCGGAATGATCACCACGGGCGCGGCCGCCGCCGTGGCGGCCGTCGTCGTCGCCGTTGGTGTGCGCTCGATCCCGGACATCCGCAGGTACGTCAAGATGCGCTCGATGTGAGCGCGTGACGCGAGTGAGAGGAGCATCCGATGACTGACAGGAAGCGTGGCCGTCACGACGAGGAACCGCAGTCGGAGCGGGGCCCCAAGGGGTCGCGCGACACCGGTTCCGACCAGCCGTCCGCGGGTCCCGCCGACCGGCCGGCCGGCGGTTCCGACAAGAAGTCGGACACCTCCGTCAAGCCGGGCGGCCCCACCGATCCGGACTCCCCGAACCTCCAGTCCGGCGGCAACTGACGCCGGCCCGGCGTCCGCCGGGAATCCCGTATCCCCGACCAGGGAGCACAGCGTGGCCAAGGAAGAGAGCCGGCCCGACGGCACCGGCGCCGGCGGCCTGCTCGTGGCGGGCATCGGCAATCTCTTCCTCGGCGACGACGGCTTCGGCCCGGAGGTCGTACGGCGGCTCGCCGCCGACCCCGGGCCGCCGCTCCCCGCGGGCGTCCGCGTCGTCGACTACGGCATCCGGGGCATGCACCTCGCGTACGACCTCCTCGACGGGTACGACGCGCTCGTCCTGGTCGACGCGTACCCCGGCGGCGGCGCGCCCGGCGAGCTGACGGTCCTGGAGGTGGGCCCCGGCGACCTCGGTACGGGTGAATTCGACGCACACGGCATGAATCCGGTATCAGTCCTGGCGAATCTGGGCCAACTCGGCGGTACGCTGCCGCTCACCCACGTTGTGGGGTGCACCCCCGCCGACGTGGACGAAGGCATCGGCCTCAGCGAGGCCGTCTCCGCCGTCGTACCGGAAGCGGTGGCGGAGGTGCGCGCGCTGGTCCGGCGGCTCTCGGCGGCCGGGCCCGCGCCGCGCACACCCACGAAGGAACCCGCACCCGCCCGGACCCGGAGGTCCTGATCATGTGTCTCGGTATCCCCGGGCGAGTCGTGGAGATCGTCGAGGGGTACGCGGACCAGCTCGCCCTCGTCGACGTGGAGGGCGCCCGGCGCCGTATCAACATCGGCATGCTGGACACGCCCCCGGCCGCGGGCGACTGGGTGCTGCTGCACATGGGTTTCGCGATGGAGGTCATCGACGAGACGGAGGCCGCGCGAGCCCTGTCGGGGCTGGAGATGATGGGCAGCGGCGCCCGCGAGGACGAGGACGAGGGCGCTGGGACGGGGAACCACGCGGCGCCCGGTCCCCGCACCGCCCCCGCGGCCGGACAACCGCCGTGCGTCCGGCGCCGGTTCGAGGTACGGGGCGTGGTCCAGGGCGTCGGCTTCCGCCCGTTCGTCTATGTCACCGCCGCCGCACTCGGGCTCACCGGCTCCGTCACCAACACCGGCGGCGGTGTCGTCGCCGAGGTGGAGGGTGATCCCGGCGCGGTCGCGGAGTTCGGACGCCGGCTGCGCACCGGCCCGCCGCCGCTGGCCGTCGTGGAGTCGGTCGCCGAGACGGACCAACCGCCCACCGGGGGAGCGGAGTTCGTCATCGCCGACTCCAGCGCCACCGGCCGGGTCCGCACCCTCGTCTCACCCGACACCGCCACCTGCCGGGAGTGTCTGACCGAACTGCGCGACCCCGCCGACCGGCGCCACCGCCACCCCTTCATCACCTGCACCCACTGCGGCCCGCGCTTCACGATCGTCACCGGCATGCCGTACGACCGGGCGGCGACGACCATGGCGGCGTTCGAGATGTGCGACGACTGCCGCGCGGAGTACGACGACCCCGGCGACCGCCGCTTCCACGCCCAGCCGATCTCCTGTCACGCCTGCGGGCCGCGTCTCGAACTGATCGCGGAGGACGGCCGGGCGGTCCACCACGGCGACGAAGCGCTGCGCGCCGCACGGCGGTTGCTCGCCGACGGAAAGATCGTCGCCGTCAAGGGGCTCGGCGGCTACCACCTCGCCTGCGACGCCCGCGACGAGACGGCCGTCACCGAACTGCGCCGCCGCAAACGGCGCGGCGGCAAGCCCTTCGCCGTCATGGTCGCGGATCTCGGCGTCGCCGAGGAACTGGTGACGGTCACCGACGACGAGCGGGCGCTCCTGACCGGCACCAGAAAGCCCATCGTGCTGCTGCCCCGCCGCACACCGCCCGCCTCCCGGCGACTCGCGGAAGCCGTCGCGCCCGGCAATCCCGACCTCGGCGTGCTGCTCCCGTACACCCCGCTGCACACCCTCCTCTTCGGTATCGGCGACGACACCCCCGGCCCCGACGCGCTGGTGATGACCTCCGGCAACCGCTCCGGTGAACCGATCGTCACCGACGACGCGCGGGCGCTCACCGAACTCGCCCCGCTGGTCGACGCCTGGCTGCGGCACGACCGTCCGATCCGGGTGCCGTGCGACGACTCGGTCAGCCGGTCCGTCGCGGGCACCGAACTGCCCGTACGCCGGTCACGCGGGTACGCGCCGCTGCCCCTCGCGCTGCCCTTCGACATCCCGCCGCTGCTCGCGGCCGGCGCCGATCTGAAGAACACCTGCGCGCTCGGTGAAGGCGGCTACGCCTGGGTCAGCCAGCACATCGGCGACATGGACGACCTCTCCACGGTCGACGCGCTGACCCGCACCGCCGACCACCTCGGGGCGCTGACCGGCGTCGAACCGCGGCAGCTCGTGGCCGACCTGCACCCCGGCTACCGCTCCGGCGCCTGGGCCCGGGCGCACGCCAGGGGCAGGGCCGTACGCACCGTGCAGCACCACCACGCGCACATCGCCGCCGTGCTCGGCGAACACGGCACCGGCCCCGGCGAGAGCGTCATCGGCTTCGCCTACGACGGCACCGGCCATGGCGCCGACGGCGCGGTGTGGGGCGGCGAGACACTGATCGCCGACTACAAGTCGTACCGCAGGGCCGCCCACTTGGCGTACGTACCCCTGGCGGGCGGCGACGCGAGCGTGCTGCGGCCGTACCGCATGGCGCTGGCCCATCTGCACGCCGCCGGGATCGGGTGGGACGAGAAGCTGCCCGCCGTCGCCGCCTGCCCGGCCAGGGAACGCGACGTGCTGGCCCACCAGTTCGCGACGGACTTCGGCTGTGTACCGACCTCCAGCATGGGCCGTCTCTTCGACGCCGTCGCCTCACTGGCGGGCGTACGGCACGAGGTGGCGTACGAGGCGGAGGCGGCGATCGCGCTGGAGGGGCTGGCCAGATCCGCGGAAGGAGAGACCGCCCGCGACGCCGGCGCCTACGCGTTCGCGCTCCTCGATCCGGAGGTCACCGGCGGGCCGGTCGTGGCCGACCCCGGCCCGGTGATCAGGGCGGTGGTGTCCGACGTGAGCGCGGGGGTCCCGCCGGAGCTGGTCGCCGCGCGGTTCCACGCCTCCGTCGCGGCCCTCACCGTCGATCTCGCGGAGCTGTTCAGGCGGCGGACCGGGCTCGCCGTGGTGGCTCTCGGCGGCGGGGTCTTCCAGAACGCCGTCCTGCTCGAATCGACCCAACGGGCGCTGAGAGCGAAGGACTTCACCGTGCTGCGTCCCGTTCTGCTGCCGCCCAACGACGGCGGCGTGGCCTTCGGGCAACTGCTGGTCGCGGCGTCCGGCTGACCCGGCGCCGGAGTCACACACCCAGAGAGAAGGAAGCGACACCATGTGTCTGGCAGTCCCCGGACGGGTGCTCAGCACCGCCGAGGTCGACGGCGCCCTGATGGCCCAGGTCGACTTCGGCGGCGTACGCAAGGAGGTCTGCCTCCAGTACATCCCCGACGCGGAGATCGGCGAATACGTCGTCGTCCACGTCGGCTTCGCCATCCAGCGGCTCGACGAGGCGTCGGCCCGGCAGACCCTGGCGAACTTCGAGAAGCTCGGGCTCCTGGCGGAGGAGTTCGGCGACGGCTTCGAACTCGCCGCGGGACAGCGGGAATCAGTGCAAGCGGAAGGCAGCGGACTGTGAAGTACCTCGACGAGTTCAGCGACCCCGACCTCGCCGGGCGGCTGGTCGAAGAGATCCACGCGGCCACCACCCGCCCCTGGGCGATGATGGAGGTCTGCGGCGGCCAGACCCACTCGATCATCCGGCACGGCATCGACCAACTGCTGCCCGACGGGGTCGAGATGATCCACGGTCCGGGCTGCCCGGTCTGTGTGACCCCGCTGGAGGTCATCGACCGGGCACTGGAGATCGCCTCCCGGCCCGGCGTCGTCTTCTGCTCCTTCGGCGACATGCTGCGGGTGCCCGGCAGCGGCCGGGACCTGTTCTCGGTCAAGAGCGCGGGCGGCGACGTACGCGTCGTGTACTCACCGCTCGACGCGCTGAGGATCGCCCGCGACAACCCCGACAAGGAAGTCGTCTTCTTCGGCATCGGCTTCGAGACGACCGCCCCCGCCAACGCCATGACGGTCCATCAGGCCCGGCGGCTCGGCGTGCGGAACTTCTCGCTGCTCGTCTCGCACGTGCTCGTACCCCCCGCCATCGCCGCCGTCATGGAGTCCCCCGCCTGCCGGGTCCAGGCGTTCCTCGCCGCCGGGCACGTGTGCAGCGTGATGGGGACCTCCGAGTACCCGGCGCTCGCGGAGAAGTACCGGGTGCCCGTCGTCGTCACCGGGTTCGAGCCGCTCGACATCCTCGAAGGCGTCCGCCGCACCGTCCTGCAACTCGAACAGGGCCGCCACGAAGTGGAGAACGCCTACCCACGCGCCGTACGGGAGGAGGGCAACCTCCCCGCCATGGAGATGCTGCGCGACGTCTTCGAGGTCACCGACCGCACCTGGCGCGGCATCGGCATGATCCCGGACAGCGGATGGCGACTGGCCGGGAAATACGCGGAGTTCGACGCCGAGCGCCGGTTCGACGTGGCGGGCATCCGCACCGCCGAATCGCCGCTCTGCCGGTCCGGCGACGTACTCCAGGGGCTGATCAAGCCGCACGAGTGCGCCGCCTTCGGCAAGGAGTGCACCCCGAGGAACCCGCTGGGCGCCACCATGGTCTCCTCCGAGGGCGCGTGCGCCGCGTACTTCACCTACCGCCGGCTCGAACTGGTCGATGCCCAGTGACCGGGACCCGGACCAGCGACCACGTACCCGCCCCCGCGACCCCGCCCGGGCCGGCCCCGGCCGGCAGCGACCTCGACTTCGAGAACTGGGCCTGCCCCGTCCCCCTCCGCACCACCCCCGCCGTCGTCATGGGCCACGGCGGCGGCGGGGCGATGTCGGCCGAACTGGTCGAGCACCTGTTCCTCCCCGCGTACGGCTCCGCCGCCGCGGCCGAACTCGGCGACTCCGCCGTACTCACCGTCGGCGACGGCACCCGGCTCGCCTTCTCCACCGACTCGTACGTGGTCCGGCCGATGTTCTTTCCCGGCGGTTCCATCGGGGACCTCGCCGTCAACGGGACCGTCAACGACCTGGCGATGTCGGGCGCGACACCCCTGTTCATGTCGTCCGCCTTCATCCTCCAGGAGGGCACCGCGCTCGCCGAACTCGGCCGGATCGCCCAGGACATGGGCGCGGCGGCACGGGCTGCCGGGGTCCGGCTGGTCACCGGCGACACCAAGGTCGTCGACAGCGGCAGCGGTGACGGCGTCTATGTCAACACCTCGGGCATCGGGGTCGTCCCCGCCGGCGTCGACATCGGCCCCCGCCGCGCCGCGCCCGGCGACGCCGTGCTGATCAGCGGCGACATCGGGGTGCACGGTGTGGCGGTCATGAGCTGCCGCGACGGCCTGGACTTCGGCACCACGGTCGAGAGCGACACCGCCGCCCTGCACGGCCTCGTCGCCGCGATGCTCGCCACCGGCGCCGACGTGCACGTCCTGCGCGACCCCACGCGCGGCGGCGTCGCGGCCTCACTCAACGAGATCGCCACCGCGTCGGCGGTCGGCGTCGAACTGACCGAGCGGGACCTGCCCGTACCCGACACCGTCCGCGACGCGTGCAGCCTGCTCGGACTCGACCCCCTCCAGGTCGCCAACGAGGGCAAGCTGATCGCGATCGTGCCCGCCGCCGCCGCCGACCAGGTACTCGCCGCCATGACGGCGCACCCACTCGGCCGCGGGGCGCGCCGGATCGGCACCTGCGTCACCGGACACCCCGGCATGGTGGTCGCCAGGACCGGTCTCGGCGGCACCCGGGTCGTCGGCCTCCCCGTCGGCGAACAACTCCCCAGGATCTGCTGAATGAGCGAGCGCGGCGCCATCCTCTTCGCGCGGTACGCCTATCCGCCCAACGAACTCGGCTACTGCGGACCCGCCGACCACACGGCCCTGCTGAGCCACACGGACACCGAGGGCATCGAGCGCGGCGCCCGCCAGTTCGACGGCGCCTGGTGCTATCTCGAGTTCCTCGCCGAGTCGGCCGGTCTCGACGACCCGCTGGACGAGCGCGTCGTCGAGGCGTACTGGATCGGCAACGACCTCCTGGACCGGGCCGACCCGGCGGCCCTGCTGGCCCGGATGCGCGAACGCTTCCGGGGCCAGTCGGGCGGCACATGGCGCGACGCGGGCCACCGCGCACTGGCCCACCACAGCTTCCAGGTCTTCGACGTCTACCCCTGGGCCGGACTGCTGCGCGCCTCGGGCCATCCCACGGCGCTGTCGGTACTCGACCGGTGCCGTATCCGGACGGGGGTGGTCCGCGCGGTCGACGGCGAGTCCGCCACGGTCGAGTCCCGCCCCCTGACCTGGACGGGTACGGATCTGACCCACGGGCCGCCCCGCGAGGAGACCGCGCGCTGGTCCACGGGGGGCCGCTCGCTGCTCCCGGGCCTCGCCACCGGGGACCTGGTGGCGCTGCACTGGGACTGGGTCTGCGACGTCGTCACGGACGCCCAGGCGGCGCGTATCGAGTCGGCCGAGGCACGCCGGCTCGCCCCCGCGCGTGACGTGGCGGCTACGCCAGGGCGTTGAGGGTGACCGCGGCTGCCCCGGCGATGAGGGCGTCGTCCGGTTCGGCGTCCTCGAAGTCACGGCGGGAGAGGACGGCGATGGCGATCGGGGCCGCCTTCGGGGGCCAGACGACGGCGATGTCGTTACGGGTGCCGTAGCCCCCGGTGCCGGTCTTGTCGCCGACCTGCCAGCCGTCCGGGGCGCCCGCCCTGATGACCGTGTCGCCGGTGGTGTTCCGCTTCAGCCAGTCCGTCAGCACGGCGCGTTTCTCCGGCGCGAGGGCGTCGTCCACCACATAGGCGCGCAGGTCGGTGGCGAGCGCACGCGGCGTGCTGGTGTCGCGGAGGTCGCCGGGGACCGCGTCGCTGAGTTCGGCCTCGTAGCGGTCGCACCGGGTGACACGGTCACCGATGGAGGCGAGGGCGGTCTGGAGGCTCTTGGGACCGCCGAGTTCGCGGAAGAGCAGGTTGGCGGCGCCGTTGTCGCTGTAGCGGACGGTCGCGTCGCACAACTCGCGCAGGGTCAGCCCCGTGGCGATGTGCTTCTCGGTGATCGGCGAGTAGCCGGCGCCGGCGAGATCGGCGCGGTCGTACCGTACGAGCCGGTCGAGCTGCCTGAGGGAGTGCGTGTCCAGCATGACGGCGGCGAGCAGCGCCTTGCACGTGGAGGCGTAGGCGAAGCGCTCGTCGGGCCGGTGGGTGAGGGAGCGGCCGCTGCCGGTGTCGATCGCGTAGACGCCGAGCCGGGCGTCGAACTCGCGCTCCAGCCGGGCGAACGCGCGTTTCGTGCTCCCCGCCGCCCGCGTGGAGGCCGGTGGCGCGGACGCCGACGGTGTGGGGCCGGAGCCGGATCCCGGCGCCTCCTCCCGGGTGCTCGTGCCGCAGCCGATGAGGGGGACGGTCGCGAGGCCGCTCAGGGTGGCGAGCGCGGCGCGGCGCGGGACGGCGGTACGGGTGCGCGTACGGATCGACATGTGGTGGCGGCATTCCTCTCGGGGGCGCCCGTCCGGGCGCTTCGTGCGGGGGGAGTCGGGGGGGCTGGTCCGGTCCGCTCGGGGGCCGGACCGGCGCGGGATCCATCGGTGACCGGTCCGTTCGCCGGTCCGCACCTCCTTCGACCAGAGGAGAACAACGCCCGCCCGTCCATGTCCAAGACACGAATGGCTCATGGATCGATCAACCAGGGATATGGTTGCTGGTCGTGGACCTGATAAGGCACCTGCAATGCTTTGTGGCCGTTGCGGAAGAGTTACATTTCGGCCGCGCCGCCCAGCGTCTCGGTGTGGCGCAGCCACCCCTGTCGCAGCGCATCCGGCGTCTGGAGCGGGAGTTGGGCGTACGCCTCTTCGAGCGGACCAGCCGTCAGGTGACGATCACGAAGGGCGGAGCGCTGCTGCTGGACGAGGCCCGTCAGCTGCTGGCCCACTCCGAGGCACTGCTCGCGTCGGCCCGCCGTATCCAGGAGGGCCACAGCGGACTGCTGCGCGCCGCGCTGCCCGCCGACATCACCGGGGAGAGCGTCGCCGCGATCCTGGCCGGGTTCCAGGAGCGCGAGGGCGGTGTCGAACTGGAACTGCACGAGCTGACGACGGCCGAACAACTCACCATGCTCGCCTCGCACGACCTGGACGCCGGGCTCATCCACCACCCCTGCGACGTGTCCGGGCTGGAGCTGGGCCCCGTACTCCGCCACGAGCTGGGCGTCCTGCTGCCGCGCGGCGCCCCGCAGGCGCGCCTCGAAACGGTCCCGCTCGCCGCGCTCACCGGACACGACCTGATCCTCTTCCCCCGCGCCCACGCCCCGGCCGTGCACGACGATCTGCTCACCACCTGCGCCCGCCACGGCTACACGCCCACCGCCGTCCGGCACGGCCAGGGCCCGAGCTTCATCCGGGGTCTTCTCCTGGGCGGCCGGGCCGTCGCCTTCGGTCCGCGTGACGCCGACCGGGCGGCGGACCGTGACCTCGTCTGGCGCCCGCTGAGCGGTGCGCCGCTGGCCTGGCGACACTCGGCCGCCTGGCCCAAGGGGCGGGGCGACGCCGCCGTACGGGCCTTCGCCGACACCGTCACCGACGCCCTGGGCCGTACCGCCACCGCCGGCCCCGACCTGTCCGCCGGTCCACCGCGGCTGCGCCCGGCGGCGGAGTACTGGATATGACCGAGCCTTCCGGCGGCACGCCGGCCCGTGCCCACCCGCGCGACCGGATTCGCGCCGCCTTCGCCGCCGCCGGTGTCACGGGCTGGCTGCACGCGGCGGACATCGACTCCGGCGCCCAGATCGACGTGGGCGCGGACCGGCCCGTCGTCACCGCTAGCGTCCACAAGCTCTGTCTGCTGGTCGCGCTCCACCGGCACGCCGAGACCGGGCGCCTGAACCTGACCGAACAGACCGAGTGCCCCGGGGCGGACCGTACGGCGGGGCCGACCGGCCTCTCCGCCATGCTCGACCCGGCACGTCTGTCCCTGCGTGACGCGGCCTACCTGATGATGGCCGTCAGCGACAACACCGCCGCCGACCTCCTCCTGGAACGCGTCGGCATCGACGCCGTCAACGAGACCACCGAACGGCTCGGGCTCACCCGTACCCACGCCGTCCAGACCTTCCGCGACTTCCTCGTCACCATCAGGGAGGACGCCGGACGGGGCGGCCCGCGGGCCCTGGCCGATCCCCGGGTCCTCGCCCGTATGCGCGCGCTGGACCCCGCCCGCACCAACCGGAGCACCCCGCGCGACATGACCCGCCTGCTCGGCGCGATCTGGCGCGACGAGGCGTGCGCGCCCGAACACGGCGCCGCCGTACGCCGACTGCTCGCGCTCCAGGTGTGGCCGCACCGGCTGGCCTCGGGCTTCCCCTTCGACGACGTCCAGGTCGCGGGCAAGACCGGCAGCGCGCCGACCCTCCGTAACGAGGTCGGCGTGGTCGAGTACCCCGATCACGGCCGTTACGCCGTCGCGGTGTTCACCCGCGCGGCCAGCCCCGCGGCCACGCTGCCGGCGGCGGACGCCGTCATCGGTACGGCGGCCCGCATCGCGGTCGACGCGCTGCGCGGCTCCGGTGCCGGGCCGGTCCGAGGGGTGTGAAGCGGGGCGACGGACCGAGCGGGCCCGCTGTGCGGTAGTACTAGTCTCATTGGTGACGTTGGATATCCGTCGTACGACTGGGACGCACTGAGCGGGGCGGTTGTGGAAGAGCACGGGGCAGCTGGCGATGCCGAGGGGGCGGAGACTCCCCGTGACGACGCGTCGGACCTGAGCGAGCGCCTCGACAGGCTGGAGCGGGTGGTCGCCGGGATGGCCGCCGAGTCGGCCGAGCGGGCAGGGGGTTCGGAGGCGGCGAAGGCGGGTGACGCAGAGCCGGTCGAGGGAGACGAGCCGGTCGAGGGGGACGTGCCGGTCGAGGAGACTCCCGAGGCTCCTGAGACCTCTGCGGTCGCCGGGCCCGAGCCCGAACCGCTGGAGCCGAAGCCCGGCCCGGAACTCGGGCCCGGGCCACAGCCGCTGGAGCCGCAGCCCGAGCCCGTGGAGGCGGCGTCCGCCCCGGAGCCGGCGCGCACCGCGTCCGAGCCCGCTCCTTCCGTGTCGTACGACGCCGAGCCGCCGCCGCACACAGACGTCGACGCCCCGACCGCTCCGCGCGGGAAGCGTCTGCGGCGGCTCGGCTGGGCCCTGGTCGGTTCCGGTGCCTGCTGCGCCGTCGTGCTCGGCGGTGCGGTGATCGGCGGCGGTTCGGCGCCGGGCTGGCTCTCCGTACCGGGCATGACGGAGAGCGAGGACGAGGCCCCGGCCAACTCCACACCCACGCCCACTGATTCGCGCCCCGGCGTGCCCGAAGCCGGACCGGGCGTCAGCGGCGCACCGGGTTCGGGGGCCACTACACGCACGGGGGAAGCCCCGGAGCCCTCGGCCGGCGCACGGTCCGGGGGCAGTGGCTCACCCCGCCCGGCCCCGTCGGAGAGCGGCTCCGTGTCGCCGTCCGCGACATCGGGGAGCCCGAGCGCGCCGGGGGCCACGACCTCGCAGTCACCCACGGGCGGCGCCGCCGACGGCGGTGCGGGCTCAGGCGACCCGACCCCCTCCGACGACGTCCCGACCGACCCCCCGTCGGACGACACGGACCCGCTCGGCGGACTTCTCGGCGGCCTCTTCGGGGAGTGACTCCCGGCCGGCGCGCCACCGCCGGACCAGGATGGTGTCTCGAACGGATTGTCCCGGCGCTTTTCCGGCCGGGGCGTGCGCCGGAGGCACGTCGTAATGCACCGGCGTTCAGCGATAAGCAAAAGAATCAATGGTGTTGAGATCGGTCAATTTCTGTCATCCACTCACACGAAGCGGCCATCTTTCCTACACTCAATTCACCATGTGGCGGCTGGGCCCGATGTGCGACCGACAACCGGGCGGGGGATGGCCGGGCGCGGCCGCTTCGGGCCTCGTCGTTTGCGGCATGATGTCCCGTCATGCGCGCGAAGTCCGTGGTCCGGTCGACCGGCGAACGACGGTTGATTCCGACCGTCGATCTTGTGTGGCGAGATCGGATGCGGGGGGCACCCGGAGTGGTTCGGAGACGGTGGCGGTTACGCGGCCCGGCGGTCGGCGCGTCGCCGCGGCGCACGTACCTGTCGGCGATCGGCGCGCTGCTCGCCGGTCTGGCCTTCGGTCTGGTGACCGGGCCGGGGAATCCGGCCGAGCTACCGCTCTACACCTTCACCGCCGGGGTGCTGCTGGCGATCGGTCTCTACGGCAGCACCCACGATCTGGAGGCCGCCGACGTACGGGAGAACCTGCGCGCGGTGGTGGTGGCCGTCACCCTGGGAGTGCTGCTCAAAGCGGCGCTGATCTCCGCCGTGATGGTTCTGGTGGTCGGCGGCCCGGAAGCCGTCGTCCTCGGTGTCGCGGTCGCCCAGATCGACCCGCTCTCCGTGGCCGCCATGGGGGCCCGCCACCGGATGTCACGCCGGGCGAAGACCCTGCTCTCGGCCTGGGCGTCCTTCGACGACCCGATGACCGTGCTGCTCAGTTTCTACTTCGCCGTGCTGGCGGTGCGGGCCGGCGGAGGTGACGGCGCGGTGTCCATGGCGCCCGACCAGGGTGCCGGGGCCGACTTCCTGCTGACCACCCTCGCCAATGTGGTTCTCTTCGGAATCGCCCTGCTCGTCTGGCACTTGGTGCGGTGTCTCACGGCCGGCCGGCGTACCGGGGGCGGGCCCCGCACCGCCTCGGCGGACAGCGGTGAGGGCGACGGGTCGGGCGTCCGCTCCGTCGCGGCGCGCCGGGCCGACGTACTCGCGCTGCTGCTCGTCGCCGTGCTGATCCTGGTCGCCGCCGCGTACATGCTGGTGCTCGCCGTCGCGCTGGCCGGACTCTTCGTCCGGGTCGGCCGGTTCAAGCCCTACGTCGACCGGACCGTGTCGGCCGCCTTCCTGGTCGCCGCCTGTTTCCTGGGTGTACTGCTCGCGCAGGGGATCGATCCGCTGCCCGGACTCGCGCTCGGCGCGGCGGCGTTCGGGGCGCAGATGGTGGCCGCGCTGCTCGCCGGGCCCTGGCTGGTGCCGGGCATCAGCCGTGTCGACCGCTACTACCTGGGACTCGGCCAGCAGAACGGCATCACGGCGATCCTGCTCGCCCTGGCGCTGGAACCTCAGTTCCCGGGCACCGCGGGGGTCGTGGGGCCCGCGATCCTCGTCGTCAATCTGCTCCACCACGGCGCCAACCGGCTGCTCGACCGGAAGCTCGACGTCACGCCACCACCGCCGCCCGCTCTGCCGGGGGGCCGGGAGAGACCGGCGGCGCCGTACGGCCCGGGGACCGCGGGGCCCGGGAGCGCGGGACCCGGGACCGAGAGGCCCGGGACCGCCGACGGCGGGGCGGCACGCACGACACCGGCGGCCGACGGCCCCACGGGCACTGTCCCCGAGGTGATTTGACCGCCGGGAGCGGGGAGAACGAGAGAGACACCGGGAGGGGGGAGCGATGGACCGGGTGGGGGTGGGTCTGGCCGCCTTGGGATGCGTGGTGGTGTGGGTGGTCGTGGTTCCGTCCGTGGCGTTCGCGGACCAGAAGCAGGACGACGCACGGGCCGTCTACTGCCTCGACCCCGCCCGGGGCGCGGACATGGTGCGCGCGGCGGTGCAGTTGGATCTGGCGAAGCCGGTGACCGGTGATCCGGACCGTCTGATCCCGCGCCCGAACCGGATACGGACCCTGACCGTCGAGCAGTGGTACGACCGCCACCCGGAGGACTTCGGGCGGGTCTGCGAGGCCGTGATGGCGGCCCGCCCCGACGCGCCGGCCCAGGCGAAGGACGAGGGCGGCGGCGGTGTCCGGGACTCGGTGCTGCTGGCCGCACTGGGTGTGGTGTTCACGCTGTTCGTCCAGTTCGTGGAGCGCGGCACCTCGCGCCGCAGGGAGCGGCTCACGGCGCTGACCGGCGCGTCCGGCACCTTCTCCTACGAGGCGGAGGCCTATCTCGCCGCCTGGCGGGAGAACACCCGTACTCCGCACGGTGACGTGGCCGCCGCCCGCGCCGCGTTGGCGGCGGCGCTGCGCGGACTCGGGCTGCCGGGTACGCGGGGCAGTACCGCCGACGACCTGGGCAGGGCCCTTCCGCTGGCCGATCCGCTGGAAGCGGTCGACGCCAAGTCGGCGGGCGGTGCGCGGCCGTGGAGCGCGGACGAGCGGGCGGCCGAGATCGGGCGCGTCCGGGCGGAGTTGAGCACGACGGCGACCGGGGCCCGGGAGCTGATGTCCTGGGGCCCTGTCTGGCACGTCCGCCGGTACGTCCGCCGGGCCCGCTCCTCGCGGCCCCGGACACCGCCCCCGGTCGCCGCGCCGCCGGACCACCAGCCGCGCCGCGGCCCGGCCACGGGGGCCTGACCGCATGACGACCAGCCCGTTGCCCTGCAATCTCTTCGGCGTCCCGACCGGGGGCGCCGGACCGTGGCAGAGGTACGCGCCCCTCGCCCCCTGGCTGTTCGAGGGGCATTCCGACCTCTGGGCGCCGGTGGACCACGTGGCGCAGTTGCTGGAGAAATTCCAGGTGCAGGGCCCGAGCCCGTGGGATCTCGTGGATGTTGAATTCAGCCCCGGCCATCTCGTTATCGTCAGCGGTGCCAAGAAAACGGGCAAGACAAGTCTGATCCACCACTGTGTGCACGATCTGGCCGTCCGTCTCCAGGAATGTGTCATTGCTCGCGACGGGCTCGGTGATGAGGACCCGGGGACGGTCGAGAAATGGCGTACCAGAAATCGCCCGACCAGTTCCTTCGTGGTGGTTCTGGATGGATACCGGAACAAAAGGGAATCCTTTGGCCGAGGGCGGATCGACGGTACCGGTGAGCTGTTCGAGCCCATCGACGCGCAGATCCTGGAGCGTGTCGTCGAAACCCTGAGGGAGCTACCGGAGTGGGACCGGGCGGAACGCGAGTCAATACTTACCGTGGATCCTTCCAAGCCCTACAGTGGATATCACCGGCTGAAAACAATCCTGAAAAGTGTCAACCGGTCCGCTCTGATCGTCGTGCCGCATGTCCCATGGGCGCACACCGAATTGTCCATTAGGTTCATAAATGAGTGCTACGAGATCGCGACCCGTGGACTCGTGGTGTTCCTGGAGGTGTCGCAGATCGACTTCGCCCCGCTGCTGCACGCGGCGCTGGGCGAGAGGCCGGAAGCGGTGACCCATCTGGAGATGGGGCCGCTGGAGAAAGAGGACTGGACCACCTATATCCGCCACCGGCTGACCGTGGACGGCATACCGGCTCCGGTCGTGTCCGTGGCGGACGAGGTCATCGACACGGCGCCGTCATCACCGATCAAAACCATCGGGGACATGCAGACACATCTCTACGAGATCGCCCAGCTGGCTCGCAGGGAATACAACGACAGGATCGACACGGAAGTCGTACGCCGGCACTTCGACGAGTTGACGCCGCCGGATGTCCAACGCCGTTACTGACCGTCTCACCAGGGAGGAGCACCGCAGTGAGTCAGATCGACAGCAATCCCGGCAGAACCAATCCATTTCGGGGCAGCACCAGCGTCCAGCTGGAAGGCTTCGACGACACCACCACCGTCGGTAACGACTCCCCGAGGAAACGGATTCACATCCCGGGCGGTCCCTGGCCGCATTTACGGGAGCATCTCACCGACTATTTCGAGTCGGCGGAGAACGGCCGAGTCCGAGGTCGTGTCATGGCCCTGGTCGGCGGTTACGGACTGGGCAAGAGCCATATCGCCGAGAAACTCATCGGCACGGTCCGGGAGAGAGGGACTTCCCAGCCCATCTGGGTGATCGGGCAGCCCTTCACCGACATGGGGTCCGTCTACCGCAACCGGATCATGCATCCGCGCGACGACTTCAACGCCCGCGCCGAACTCGAACGAGCGGTGACCGACTACCACTCCGACGTGGTGGCGGACCTCCTGGACCGGGACGAGTCGCTCCTCCTGAGCGAGCAGGAGCGCGACTACGTACGGGGACTGCGCGAACGCCGGATCGACCCGCAGAAGATCGCCCAGACCTACGACCTGGACCAGGAGCTGATCCAGCGGCGGCTGCGGGAACACCTCAAGGGAGTGACCGACCACCGCGCCTTCGCCACCGCGCTGGCCCTGCTGCTGCGCAGACCCTTCAACAGCGACGTGTGGGACTGGCTGTCGGGTGAGCGGCCCGCGCAGTCGCTGCGGGACCGGGGCATCACCGGCGCGATCGACGGCATCCAGATGACGTTCGACGCCCTCGCCGTCTTCAGCTTCGTCTACGGGCAGGTCGGGAAACCGTACGTACTCGTGCTGGACGACTTCGAGAAGGTGTACACCTGGCGGCGCAAGGAGCGCATGCTCTTCATCAACGCCTTCGAGATGCTGGTCAACTGCTATGTCAACGAAGGCGGTCTGCTCGTCTTCTGCATCCAGCCGGACTCCTGGGGCAAGCTCCCGCCGTCCCTGCACGAACGGGTGTCGCCGTTCTGGCTGAACAACTGGAACGCGCGGCGGACCGAGGAACTCATCAGCGCCTATGTGAGCGGTCCCTCCCCACGGGCGGACGCCGCGGCCCCTGATCCGCCCTTCGCGCCCTTCACCCGCCCCGCCGTGGGCGAGGTGGCCGTCATCTCCGACGGCGTCCCGCGCAGAGCGCTGCGCATCTGTGAGAGCGCCTGGAACGCGGCGCTCGGGCCGCACGGCGAGCCGGTGTCCATCGACAGCCGGATCGTCCACCGGGCGGTGCGCGCCGACTACGAGACACGCTCCACGGAGGAGGTCTACAGCCTCCTCGACAAGGCGCTCACCGAGGAGCAGTGGGGCCGCGCCGCCGGGCCGGAGGGGCTGAACGAGTCCGTCATCGGCAGCCACGGGCACGCGCCGTACTGGGTACGGGTCGCGGCCGCCTCCTGGATCGCCATCGTGCCGGTGGGTTCCGTCCTCGGTGACGACGACGTCGAGGCCATCCGCCGCGTCACCGACACCGTGCGCGACGTCTTCCGGTCCAGCCACTGCGAGGTCCTCATCGTGGTGAACGGGCAGGTGTCACGCACCATGCGGGACCGCGTCACGGCCGTGACGGACACCGTCCCGCTGGCCGTGGGGGAGCGGCGGTTCGCCCGTGACCTCACCCTCGGTGTCGCCAAGCTCGCCGACCGGCTCCGGACCAGCAGCCGTGACGCCCAGCTGGAGCGGGTACGCGACCGGCTCGACACCATCACCGCCCAGCAGTCCGACATCATGCGGCGGCTCGACAGCGTCGAGGTCGGCATCACCCGGCACCAGCACGCGAGCGCGGTCACGGCGGCCCCCAGCCCCGAACTCCCGCTGCCCGACACCGTCCAGCCCTACTTCACCGCCGCGTTCGCCGGCGTGGACCGGCTGCTCGACGGCTCCGGCGAACCGTCCCCCGATCTCGGGGTCGACGGCAGCGGCATGGCCGCACCCGGCGGGCGCCCGCACCGCATGGACTTCAGCCCCCGGCGGATGGAACTCCTGGGCACCGCCGCCCACGCCCGCAACCTCATCAAGGCGTTCCAGCGGTCCCTCGCCGACTGGTGGCGCACCGTCGGCGGTGACGAGGGCGGCCCCATCGACCGTGAACAGCACCAGAGCCTCTTCGTCATCTGCCGCAGCTTCGAGATCTCCATCGAGGTGCTGCCCCCGCTGAGCCCGGCCGGATCAGCCGAAGAGAGCCCCGGCGGCCCGTACCGTACGGGGTCCTGGGAGGAGCCGGCCGTGCCGTACGACAGCGATCCGGCGGAACTGCTGCCCGCGCTGGCGGGCGACGTGCTGCGCTCGATGCGCGCCGTCGTCAGGAGCCGGCTGCCGAGATCCCCCTGACCAGCTCGCGCAGCCGGGCCTCCGCGTTGGCCACCTCGAACTGGTCCAGCGTGACACCGAGGACGAAGTCCCCCTCGCCCCGGCCCAGCCAGTGGACGTAGACGGCGCCCTCCTGCACGTCCAGTACCAGCCGGGTGAGCCCCGACAGGCCGATCGACCGCAGCGGCTCGGCCAGGCCGGCCACCGTCGGGCGGAGACGGAAGGCGATGTCGTGGTACATCGCGCGCTTGGCCGCGGCCACGACGCCCACCAGATGGGGACTGATCTGCCGGTCGCCGAGAGCGTCACCCGCGCACACCAGCGCCCAGTCGCGGTAGTACGCCGCGTACTGGAGGTCGTGCCGGTTGACCAGCGTCCGCCAGTCGCGCCGCAGCGCCGACACCAGCGCCTGGTCCGCCGTCCGGTCCGCCTCGAAGTTGATGTCCTGGGGGCCGTCCAGCGCCCGCAGCGGCCGGTTCTTGTCACCGCCCATGTGCTCGTCCGGCTGGTGCAGGACCTCCTCACGGATCTCCGCGACCGTGTCGTTCATCATCCAGTCCAGCCCGTCCACCCCCTCGTCCGCCAGGGTGACGGAGACCAGGTGCTGGCCGCCCTTGAGCCGTCCGTAGTGCATCGCCCCGCCGGAGGTGACGGCCAGCACCCGCATCAGATAGCCGGTCTCCAGCCGGTCCAGTGTCGTACTGAAGTCCGCCACGCAGCGCAGCAGTTGGCGGCCCGGCCGGCCCTCCGTCTCCACCTCCTCGTCCCACGGCAGGCCGCCGGCGGCGGGGAACGGGTCCGCGCCCGCGGGCCGCACCGCGAAATCCACGATGTTGTTGCTGAAGTGCGCGATGCCCCGGAACAGGGGCGTCTTGCGGGCCGCGGCCAGACACCGCCGGGCGAACTCGTCGTAGGCGTCGTCGGTCCAGTGGTCCGCCTTCAGCAACTCGGCACGGGTCCGCGCCGATTCGTCGAGACCGGCCTGTTCCGTCATGTCCACTCCGTTCCCCTCCCCGGGCCCGCCGCCCGCCGATGTCACACGCCGGGCAGTTCCATGTCGATGTCCCCGCGCCGCCGCGCCATCTCCGGAGTCCGCGGCCCGCCCCTCAGCTCCGCCTCGGTGATGGCCAGATTGTCCGCCGCGACGGCCCGGTACGGATGCCGGGCCATCTCCAGCCTGTCGTAGCCGTCACGGGCGAACTTCTCCAGCGCCGCCGCCTCGTCCAGCCGGCCGGTCTCGAAGAGCGCGCCTGCGACGCCCACGGCCGCCGCCATGACCCAGGGGTGGCCACCGCCCATCCGCTCCCGCAGTGCCGACTGCGCGGCGGTACCGATCTCCAGCGCGGACGCGTGCCGCCCGGCGTACCGCAGATGGACCCCGAGCCGCACCCGGCAGAGCTGCGCGAACGGATGGGCGGCGCCCAGAGTGCCCTCGACACGCGTCAGACAGCGCTCGGTCTCGGCCACCGCCTCATCGAACTCACCCAGCACACAGAGATCCACCGCCAGACTGAACCGGCAGCGCAGCGTGGCCAGATGAACCTCACCGAGCCTCTCCAGCGCCAGCTCCAGCACCCGCAGGTCGCGCTCCCTGGCCTCGTCGGGGCGGCCGAGCCTGCGCTCGCTCACCGCGAGACCGTTCTCGGCGTCCACCCGCAGCGGCACCCCGAGCGGGTTCGCCTGGGCCGAGGAGCGGCGCAGCATCAGCCTCTTCAGCAGGTCGAACGATTCCGCGTTCTGCCCGAGATTGCGGTGCATGGCGGCGAGGAACGGCACCAGCTCCACCACCCGGGCGCTGTCGGGCCCGTTGATCGCCCGTCGCTGGTTGTGCAGGTTCTGGAGCAGCCGCAGTGCCTTGTGGTAGTCGCCGTTCAGCGCCAGGGACAGCGCCAGCGTGTGCTCCACCAGGGCGGTCGCATCGTGCCGGGGCCCCAGCAGTTCCAGCATGCTCTGCGCGGCGCTGTCGTCCTCGGCCAGCCCGTCCGAGAAGTTGCCCACGGCCCTGAGGCCCGCCGAGTAGAGCCTGTTGGTCTGGAGCGCGCGGGGGTGGTTCGGACCGAGGAGCGCGCGGTAGCCGTGCAGGGAGGTGCGCGCGAGCCGCCCGGCGTGGCCGTACTGACCGAGCCGCCGGTGCGCCTGGGACTTCAGCGCGAGCAGTCTCAGATACTCCGGGGTCCGGCCGTCCTGCCACGAGTTGACCGCGAACTCCCCGATCCGCAGGGCCTCTTCGAGCGACACCTTGTCACCCGAGCGCACCAGGTCGTGGAGATGACCGAGCAGCCGGCCGCGCACCTGGGGGCGCGCGTCGTCCCACAGCTTCAGCGCCTCGATCTGGCGGGCCCGCCGCTCCATGTACTCCCTGGCCCGCGGGCCCTCCCTGCGTACGGCGCCGTCGGCGGCGGGCTCGTACCGGCCGACGACCTCCCGCAACTCCGCCTCCCGGCCGGCCTGCCGGGATCCCATGCGCCGCACGATGAGCTCCCGGACGACCGCGTGCATCCGTACCGGTTCGTCGGGGCGGGCGAAGTCGAAGTCGACCAGCCCGTAGCGGTTCAGCGCCCACAGGGCCACGTCGATCATCAGCGGTTCGTCGAGATGGGCGCCGTCGCCCGGCTCCCGGGCCGGACCCGACATGGGCGCGTCACCGGGTGACGGGGGTTCACGGCGGCGCCGGACCACGGCCGCCTGCATCTGGGGCGACCGCAGCAGCGGCAGGTCCGTCCCCGCGCCCGCCAGCAGGGCACACACCTCGGCCAGCCAGACCAGCGGGTCGCTGCCGCCCGCCACCCGCGACCACACATGGGCCGCCGCCGTCTCCTCCAGCGACGCGAACGCGACCTCCAGCAGAACACGCGGCAGCGGTACTTTCGGCATGTCGTGCAGCAGCCGCCGCTGATGCCGGCCGAACAGCTCGGTGAACCGCTCCACCGCCCGCCGGATCGCCTCCGTACGCATGAGGTTGTCCGTGTCGACACCGCGCGCCGTCTCCACATCCAGCCACGCGGCGGCCAGGGCCACGCTCAGCGGCAGCAGCCCGACCGTCTGGCCGACCCGGCGGGCGGCGGCCGACGGCAGGTTGGGCACCATCACCGACAGCAGCAGTTCGCTCTCCTCGGCGGTGAACGGCTCGACCACCACCGCCCCGGAGTCCGCGGCGCCGTCGGTGCCCCGTACGGTCGCCAGCACCTGGCAGTGCTCCGACGGACGGGGCAACAGCCCCCCGATCTTCTCCAGTTCGGCGGCGGTCGCGATGTCGTCGCAGATCAGCAGCCACCGTTCGTCACGATTCGCGGCCGTCCGCTGCAACTGCCTGACGGACTCGACGACATCGCCTGACCCGTCCTGGCGGAAGGCCCGGACCAGCCCGGTCAGGCCCTGGTCCAGCTCCTTCGGTGTCACGGCCCGCAGCCACCACACCACGTCGTAGCCACCGCTGAAGCGGTGGCAGAACTCCAGGGCGATCTCGCTCTTCCCGACTCCCGGACGCCCCGTCACCCGGCAGATGCCGCCGGTCCGGCCGGCCGTGGCGAGCGCCGTACGCAGCCGGTCGAGAGTCTCGTCACGCCCGACGAAGGACGCGCTGCGGGGGGCGATGTTCTGCCGTCGCGGCCGATTCGGGAAGTTGAGCCTGCGCGGTCCGGGCGCCGGCCGGCCGGCCGTCAGGTGCAGACCGCGCATCAGCGCCTCGACCGCCCCGGGCTCGGGCAGATGGCGCAGGTCGATCTGCTGGTGGTGGGAGAGCCGGCGGGGCGGTGCCTCCTGTTCCACCAGCACCAGACGGACATTGGGGTGCGAGAGGTCCGCGAGGAGGTCGCCCCGCTCGGGGCGCAGGCCCGTCGGGGAGAGCAGCAGCACCATGGCGTCGGGCGACGGGCGCTGCCCGTTGTAGGCCGCGAAGCCGAGCCTGGTGACCGCGACACCGGCCGCCGCGAGCTGCGCCTCGATCCACTCGGCCCAGGCGAGGTGGTGCGCCGCGTGGACCACGAGCGCCTGCCGGGAGCCCCCCGTGCGGCCGGAGCCGAGCGTCTCGGCGAGCTGGGTGAAGCTCGGAGCCAGCGGCCGGTCGGCCGGCACGTCCCCCTGATCGGCCGTCAGCGCCAGGGCCCGCTGGTACGTCGCGTCGTACGGGATCTCCACGTATCCGGTCCGGCCCGCGCCCCACAGCGGCTGGAAGCTCTCGCGCACCCGGTCGCGGGCCAGGCGCAGCTGGTCCTCCATCCGGGGGTCCGCCTGGAGGCCCACCCCGACGACGTCGATCAGGCGTGCGTCGGCGGCGGGGACACCGGCGGCCAGCGCCGCCGCGGCCTGGATCGACCACGAGTTGAGCGAGAAGCAGGTGACGAGGGTGTGCGGGAGATGGGCCCACCGGGTCAGCTCGTCCTCGGTCCGGAAGACCGGCGCGTCGATCAGGACCCGGTCGTACTCGCCGAAGGGGAACCCGTCGCGGCCCGGCAGCGCCTTGAGCCCGTCGAGTTCGTCGAGGGTGACCAGGCTCAGGACGGGGCTGTCGGGGCCGGGCGCGATCCGCCACCGGCGCTCGGGAGGCAGCGTGGACGGCGTTCGCGTGCTCACCGCCGGGAGGGGCACGGAAGGGGCCGCCGGGCCGGTGTCGTCGGGCTCCGCGCCGGGCGGGAGGAGCCGGCGGAGCATGTCGGCGGCCCGTACCCCCGCCCGTCTGGCGTCCAGCACCAGCACCCGTCGGCCGGAGGCGGCGAGCGTCACGGCGACACTGAGCAGGGTCGACGTCTGCCCGATATTCTCCGCCGTGGAACAGAACATGGCCACCCGCGGTCCGCGGATGTCGACATCGGCCTCGGACATCGTCGCTCCACTTCTGGCCGCAGAATCCCTCGCGCGAGCGCGTTCAGTATATGAGTTGGGAAAAGGAACGTGGCGGAATCGGGGCGCCCCGGTCCGCGGTTTTGTCGTCCGGCGTGTCCGTGCTGAGCAGGAAATCAGGCCGATCGGCGGACTCGCGGACACTGCGCAGGGCGTAGGCGAGTACGGCGCCGGGCAAATGCTCGATTTCCTCGAAAGGCAGCTCCGACAGATCCACCATCAGGGATTCCAGGTCGCCGCGCGGATCGCCGTGCGCGTCGCCGTGCTCGGTCATTGTGGATCACCCTCACCGTCCGACGGAATTCGTGGGAATGCGTCACCGAGGCGAAGAAGTGCCGGATCGGCATGGTAACGGACCGTCAGAACCCCTACCAGGGCGCTGCGGGAAATGATTGGGGCACGTTCCGTTCTCCCGTCCGCGCCCCCAGGCCAATTCGCGCCCTTGACTGTCGAACCGGGGGAGAAGAATCCTTGGCGTGCAGGGGCCGAATGATCGTCACGGGGAGAGCACAGTGCTGCACGAAGGCGGCGTGACCCTTTCCCCGTACCGCATGACCGGAGCGCTGTTCGACCGGATCGCCGCAGGCGGCGGCGGTGCCGAGGCGGTCGCGGTGTTCGCCGGCTCCGAGCACAGCAGACGGCTCGTCCTGCTGCGCGCCGTGGTGGACCGGGCCGAGGAGCGGGGCGGGGCGGCGGGAGCCGACGCGCGCCGCGCGTGGTCGCTGCTGGGCGCCGCGCGGCACGTCTCACCCGGCGTGGTGCGTGAACTCCTCTGCTACTGCGCGACGGGCCTGGGGCTGCTGCACAGTCTGCGCGCCCTCGGCGAACCGGCTCCGGCACCGGCCTCGCTGTCGCCCCTGACCGCGCTGGCCGCCGCCGCGGCGGTACGGACCGGGCTGACCGGGACGGTGGCGGTGCCCGTCAGTGGTGAGGGGGTGCTCCTGCCCTCCATGGGACTGGCCCGGTTCCGTGGCGTCCGGGACGGTGAGACGGCCCTGGTGCACGGTGGCCCGCGGGCCGCCGTGGAGGTGAACGGCCGCCGTGTGAACGTCCCGGCGCGGTACTGGGAGGACGGCGACGAGTGGCTCGGGGTGCGCCGGGCGGCGGTCCTGGGAGACGGCGGGCCGCTGCTGCTGGACGACCTCGATCCGCACGCGTTTCCCCCGGCGCGGCGCGCTCCCCGGCTGACGGAACGGCAGTTCGCGCACTGGCGGATGACGATCGGTCAGGGGCTGCGGCTGCTGGACTCCGAGCACCCGGGGACAGCCGCCGAGGTCGGGGGCGGTCTGCGCGCGCTGGTCCCGCTGCGGTCGCCCGGCCCGGCCGGCGCGAGTTGCAGCTCGGCGGAGGCGTTCGGCTGTCTGGCGCTCTCCTCGCCCGCCTCCGCCGGCGCGGTGGCGCTGGCGTTCACCCATGAGACGCAGCACAACAAACTCAGCGCGCTCCTGCATCTCTTCGACTTCTTCGCGACGGACGACCCGGCCGCCCGTTACTACGCGCCCTGGCGCGGCGACCCCCGGCCCCTCGCCGGGCTGCTCCAGGGCACGTACGCCTTCCTCGGCGTCGCCCAGTACTGGAACCGATGCCTGCGTTCGGCGAACGGACCTGACGAAGCGCGTACGGCGGAGCTGGAGTTGGCGCGCTGGCGCGATGCGGTGGGTACGGGCGTGACACAGTTGACGGCCAGTCAGGACCTCACGGCGACGGGCCGGCGCTTCGTGGCGGGTATGCGGACCGCGCTCGGTGAACTGAGCGTACGCAGGCTCCCGTCGGCGGTCGTGGCGCAGGCCGGCGACCTGGCGGCCGAGCACCGCCGTCGGTGGGTCGAGGCCAACGGGGCCGTGCCGGACGCACCGGAGCGGGCCGGCTGAGTGCGCCGGCCCACGGCCGCCGCGCGGTGTCGCGGCGGCTTGCCCCGGCTCAGGGCCGGTACACGCGGAGCCCGTTCACCTCGTAGGACATCTCCGTCGTCGTCGGTTCCGGAGGCGGGTGGTAGCGGCCCGCGCAGACCGACAGATTGACGATGAGGTGGGCCCGCCAGTTCCGGCCCACGCCGGTGCGGTCCTCGAAGGCGCGGGCGCCGTTGATGTGCCAGACGACGGAGCGGGCACCGAAGTGGATCTCGAAGTCCACCCGGGCACCCGGGCGGATCGCCGGGTCGCGGTGGTAGTGCCGGCCGCCGTTCACATGGTTCGACAGCTCCAGCAGATCCGGATTGTCCGGGTGGTACTCGAACACGTCGATCTCGTTGCCGCCGTCCAGCCATGTCCAGACCGCCGGCCACGCCCCCCGCTCGCGGGGGAGACGGACCCGGGTCTCCAGGATGTCGCCCGTGCGGACCATGAAGCCGTCGGCGCTGCCCTCGGTGGTCAACAGCCCGGTCAGCCAGGTGCCCTCGGGCATGCGTGTCGCGCGGAGGACACCGGATCGGCTGTACCCGGGGTCCGCCGTGAGGTGGTCCAGTTTGTCGTCGCCCGGGTTCACCGGGCCGCCGCCCGGATACGCCCAGGAACGGCCGGCCACCCACTGGTCCCGCGACGAGAAGTCGGCGGTGAACACCGGTCGGCCGTAAGGGGACTGAGGAGAAGGGGAGTCGGCGGACCCGTCCGCCGCACCACTGGATCCGAACATGGCGTCGATCACCTCGATCTCGCACCGCACCACCCGTCCGCGGTCCGGAACGGTCCGGGTCCAGGGCGGTGACCTTGGGATATGTACCTGCCGGGGCGGCGGGCGAAACGCCATGGAGGACCGCACAGTTGTGTGGTCCGTCGCCATGGCCGCGTACGGGAGACCCTTCCTAGTCTCGGCCGGAGTCGACGGAAGGCATCGGATGAGTGTGGACAAGGTGGTCGCCCGCGCCGCGGACGCGATCGCGGACATCTCGCGCGGATCATCGCTGGGGGTGGGCGGTTTCGGGCTCTGCGGTGTCCCCGGAGTGCTGATCGACGCGCTGCTGGCGCGCGGGACCGGCGGACTGCGGGTGGTGTCCAACAACTGCGGAGTGGACGACGGGGGTCTCGGACTGCTGCTGCGGCGCGGGCTGATCTCCCGGATGACCAGCTCCTACGTGGGGGAGAACAAGGAGTTCGCGCGCCAGTACCTCAGCGGCGAGCTGGAGGTGGAGCTGGTACCGCAGGGGACCCTCGCCGAACGGCTGCGCGCCGGCGGCTCCGGCATCCCCGCGTTCTACACCCCGGCGGGCACGGGGACCCCGGTCGCGGACGGCGGACTGGCGTGGCGTCACGGCGCCGACGGCTCCGTCGCCGTCGCGTCGCCGCCCCGCGAGACCCGTACCTTCGGCGGGCGCGAGTATCTGCTCGAAGAGGCCGTCACCACGGATTTCGCCCTGGTCAGGGCGGCGGTCGGCGACCGGCACGGCAATCTCCGGTTCCACGCCTCCGCCCGGAACTTCAACCCCCTGGTGGCCATGGCCGGACGGGTCACCGTCGCCGAGGTGGAGGAGCTGGCCGAACCGGGCGAACTCGCCCCCGACGACATCCATCTGCCCGGCGTCTTCGTCCAGCGGGTCGTTCCCGTACGGGCCGGGGACCCGGCCGCCGCGAAACGCGTCGAACGGCGCACCGTGCGCGCCCGTGAGGAAGGAACGGTGGGGCATGGCTCTGACACGTGAGGGGATGGCCGCCCGCGCCGCCCGCGAGCTGCGCGACGGCGAGTACGTCAATCTCGGCATCGGTCTGCCGACACTGATCCCGGAGCATCTGCCCGACGGTGTCGAGGTGGTCCTCCAGTCCGAGAACGGCGTCCTGGGCACCGGCCCGTACCCGTACGAGCACGAGGTGGACCCGGACCTGGTCAACGCGGGCAAGGAGACGGTGACGGTCCTGCCCGGCGCCTCGTACTTCGACTCCGCGCTCTCCTTCGCGATGATCCGCGGCGGACACATCGACGTCGCCGTGCTCGGCGCCATGCAGGTCTCCGCCTCGGGCGATCTCGCGAACTGGGTGATCCCCGGCAGGATGGTCAAGGGGATGGGCGGGGCGATGGACCTGGTGCACGGCGCCCGGCGGGTGATCGTGCTCATGGAGCACACCGCGAAGGACGGATCGCCGAAACTCCTGCCGGAGTGCACCCTGCCGCTCACCGGCTCGGCCGTGGTGCACCGGGTGATCACCGATCTCGCCGTGCTCGACATCACCGCGGACGGCTTCCTGCTGCGGGAACTCGCACCGGGGGTGACGGTGGATCAGGTACGGGCCGCCACCGGCGCGGATCTGACACCCGCCCTGTCGGCGGGGGCCGGACGGCCGGCCGCGGACACCGCTTAGGCCGTGTCTGACAAATCCCGCCTGGCCCGCGGCGCCTGGTACGGCACCTCGCCGCGTTGTCGGACCCGGCCGAGTACGCCCGGTACAAGTCCGATCCTCCGCCTCGCGATGCACCGCACCAGCCGCCGCGAGCCCCGCCCTACGGGCGGACGCCGCCATTTGTCAGACACGGCTTAGCAGCGCGGCGCCCATCCCGCAACAGGTGGTGACGCCCTTGTGGGGGGCGGGTTGTGGAGCACCGACACATTCCGGGGCGGGCGGGACGCTTCCTACGGTGACCGCACCCCACTGGAGGTCACGTTGTCCCACACACCGCTTTCCGAACCGACCCGGTCCGTCACACGGCCCCCCACCCGGCGCGGGCGGCTGCGCCGCGTCCTCGCGCGCGCCGCGGCCGTCCTCGCCCTGGCGACCGGCGTCGCGCTGCTCCCGCCCGCGCCCGAGGCGCGGGCGGCCGTCACCCTGGAGCGGGTGGCGAGCTTCGGCGCCAATCCCGGCGCCCTGAACATGTACGTCTACCGGCCCGCGTCCCTGCCCGCCGGCGCGCCCGTCGTGGTCGCGCTGCACGGCTGTACGCAGTCCGCCCAGATCTACGCGGACAACTCGGGCCTGACGACCTTCGCCGACCGCCAGGGCTTCCTGCTGGTCCTCGCCGAGACGACATCGGTCAACAACGCGAACAAGTGCTTCAACTGGTTCCAGGCCGCCGACATCCGGCGCGGCCAGGGCGAGGCCGCGTCCATCCGGCAGATGGTCGCGCACGCGGTCTCCGCCTACGGCGCCGACGCGGGGCGCGTCAATGTCACCGGACTCTCCGCCGGCGGCGCCATGACGGCGGTCATGCTCGCCGCCTACCCCGACGTCTTCAAGGCCGGCGCGGTGATGGCCGGAATCCCGTACGAGTGCGCCACGGACGTCCTGGCGGCGTTCACCTGCATGAGCCCCGGCGTGGACCGTACGCCCCAGGACTGGGCGCAGCGCGTACGGAACGGCCATCCCGGACACACCGGCCCGTGGCCGAGGGTGTCGGTGTGGCAGGGCGACAACGACCCCACCGTCGTCCCGAGGAACGCCGACGAACTGCGCGACCAGTGGACCCAGGTGCACGGCCTGGACCAGACCCCGGACCGCAGCTCCACCATCGGCGCCAACAACACCCGCAGGGACGAGTACCTGGCCGGTGACGGCACCGTCGCCGTGGAGGTCAACAAGGTCCCGAACATCGGACACGGCACCCCGGTCGACCCCGGCACCGGCGCCGAGCAGTGCGGCGCGACCGGCACCGCGAACTTCATCGACTCCATCTGCTCCAGCTACTGGGTGACCCGCTTCTTCGGGCTCGACACGACCGCACCCGGTCCCGGCCAACTCCCCGCGCCCACCGGACTGCGGGCCACGGGTACGACCGCTTCCGCCATCTCCCTCGCCTGGGAGCCGGTGGCCGGCGCGACCGGCTACGCCGTCTACCGGGGCGGTACGCGCCTGGCCCAGCCGACCGACACCCGCTACACCGACAGCGGTCTGAGCGCCGGGACCACACACGCGTACAGCGTGGCCGCCCGCGGCGCGGACGGAACCGAGGGCGCGCGCTCGGCACAGATCACCGCCGGCACCGGAGGTACGGCGGCGGCCTGCTGGACCGCGAGCAACTACGACCACGTGCGCGCCGGGCGGGCGACCACCAGCGGCGGCTACGTCTACGCCAAGGGTTCGAACCAGAACATGGGCCTCAACAACACGTTCGTCATCCGCACGCTGAAGGAGTCACCGACGGGTTACTACGTCCTCGCCGACGCCCGCTGCCCCTGACGGGCGGGTAGCGTCCCGCAGCCCCGCACGTGCCGCGTGCCGTGTCCTCGTATCGGAGTGATGGCCCATGCCACTTGTCCCACAGCACATCCCACCCGTCCCACCCGGCGCTCCCGCCGGCCGAACCCGGTCCCGGTGGATCCGCGCCGCCTGTCTCGCCGCCGCGGCCCTGATGGCGATCGGCGCCGCCCCGGCGGCCTCGCCCCCCGCCGCCGACACCGGCCGGCCCGGCCACTGCGCCGGGGCGGACACCCTCGTCGTCCCCGGCGCCGAACACCAAGAGGCCGCCTGTCTGGCCGAGTTGACGACCGCCGGGACCGTCGCCTCGGGCCACACCGACGAGTCCGACTGGGCGGGACTCACCCCGAAGGACCTCGCCACCCCGAGCGGTGTCCCGGGCATCCAGCTCGACGGCTACTTCCCCGACTCCTCCACCACCAACACCAGTCACGGCTGGAACCACGACTCGCAGTTCGTGATCCGGCTGCCGGACCGCTGGAACGGCGGCCTCGTGATCGCCGGATCACCCGGTGTCCGCAAGCAGTACGCCAACGACCGGGCCTTCGGCGACTGGGTACTCGCCCGCGGCTACGCCTACGCCGCCACCGACAAGGGCAACACCGGCGCCGCCTTCCACCGCGACGGCTCCGCGCCCGGCGACGCCCTCGCCGAGTGGAACCGCCGGGTCACCCAACTCACCCTCGCCGCCCGTGAGGTGGCCGCCCAGCGCTATCAGCGGCCGGTGACCCGCACCCTCGCGATGGGCATGTCCAACGGCGGCTACCTCGTACGGTGGCAGCTGGAGAACCGTCCCGAGCTGTACGACGGCGGAGTCGACTGGGAAGGCACCCTCTGGCGTACGGAGGACCCGAACCCCCTCACCTTCCTGCCGCCCGCCCTCCGCGCCTACCCCGACTACGCGGCCGGCGGGCCGGGAGCCCCCGCCGCACACCGGAAGATCGTGAAGGCCGGATTCCCGGCCGGCTCCGAATTCCTCTGGCCCTACCACTACCAGTACTACTGGGACCTCACCCAGCGCATCTACCGCGAGGAGGTCGACCCCGGTTACGACGGTGACACCGAGGCCGGGACACCCTTCTGCGCGCCGGGAACCCCCGCCTGTGACGCCGACTACGACTACGCGTCCCGGCCGGACACCGTCCGCGACGCCATCGGGAAGATCCGGCTGACCGGCCGGATCGGCAAACCGCTGATCAGCTTCCACGGCACACTCGACGTACTGCTGCCGATCTCCAAGACCTCCGACACCTACGCCCGGATGGTGCGCGAGAAGGGCCGGGGCGCGCTGCACCGGTACTACCGGGTCGAGGGCGGCACCCACGTCGACTCGCTCTACGACAGCTTCCCCGACCGGCTCCGCCCGCTGGTGCCGTGCCACCGCTCGGCCACCACCGCCCTGGAACGCTGGCTGGACGACGGCAGGCGCCCGCCGCCGAGCCGGACGCTCCCCCCGCCCGAGGGGGCGGATCCGGCCACGCTGCTCACCCGGTGCCCCCTCGGCGGGTAGCCGAGGACGACCGGGCGGGCCGGGAGGAGTCACACAGCGTGACAATGTGCTGCTCCCGGCAAGCCCTGTGGTGGGCGACACCACCCGACCGGCATCCACTGTGGTGAACCGTCACATGGGATGTCGGTTCAGGTGTCTCTACCGTTCCGGCCATGAAGAGCCCAAGTCACGCAGGCCCCGATCCCTCCGCGCCGAGCGCGGGGGGACGGGCGCTCAACGGCCGCACCGCCCTGGTGACCGGTGCCGGCAGCGGCATCGGACGGGCCTGCGCCGAGGCGCTGGCCGAAGCCGGCGCCCTCGTCCACATCGTCGACCGCGACGCCGACGCGGCCAAGGCCGTCGCCGCCGACACCGGGGGCGTGAGCCACACCGTGGACCTCGCCGACACCGGCGCGATCGACCGGCTCCCCGCCGACGTGGACATCCTCGTCAACAACGCCGGACTCCAGCACGTCTCGGCCATCGAGGACTTCCCGCCCGACCGGTTCGAGCTGATGCAGAAGGTGATGCTCACCGCCCCGTTCCTGCTGATACGGCACTGCCTGCCGCACATGTACGCGGGCGGCTGGGGCCGCGTCGTCAACATCTCCAGCATGCACGGACTGCGCGCCAGCCCCTTCAAGTCCGCCTACGTCGCCGCCAAGCACGGCCTGGAGGGACTGAGCAAGGTGACCGCGCTCGAAGGCGCGCGGCACGGGGTGACCAGCAACTGCGTCAACCCCGGTTATGTCCGCACCCCGCTCGTGGAAGGACAGATCGCCGCCCAGGCCGCCGCACACGGGATCTCCCCGGACGAAGTCGTCACCGACGTACTGCTGGACCGCTCCGCCATCAAGCGCCTGATCGAACCGGCGGAGGTGGCGGCGGTCTGCCTCTGGCTCTGCGGCCCCGACACCGGCTACATCACCGGCTCCTCCCTCCCCGTCGACGGCGGCTGGGGCGCCGGCTGACCCACCCGGCGCCCCCACCCGCCACCAGAGAACTCCGCTCCCGCCCAGCCCCGCACCCCCGTCCCTGCCCGCCCAACGAAACGCGGTGACTCCACCATGAGCGTCCCCAGCTCCACACAACCACCCCGACGGGCCAACATCGGCCGGATCGTCGCGGCCAGCCTCGTCGGCACCACCATCGAGTGGTACGACTTCTTCCTCTACGGCTCCGCCGCCGCACTGGTCTTCAACACCCTGTTCTTCCCCAGCAGCGACCCGCTCGTCGGCACGCTCCTCGCCTTCCTCACCTACGCCGTCGGCTTCGCCGCCCGCCCGCTCGGCGGCATCGTCTTCGGCCACTACGGGGACAAGATAGGCCGCAAGAAACTCCTGGTGTTCAGCCTGCTGCTGATGGGCGGCGCCACCTTCGCGATGGGCCTGCTCCCCACCCACGCGACCATCGGTGTCGGCGCGCCGATCCTGCTCACCGTGCTGCGGCTCGTCCAGGGCTTCGCGCTCGGCGGCGAGTGGGGCGGCGCGATCCTCATCGTCTCCGAGCACGGCGGCGACAAGCGGCGCGGCTTCTGGGCCTCCTGGCCGCAGGCGGGCGCGCCCGGCGGCAACCTGCTGGCCACCGGCGTCCTGGCGCTGCTCGCCGCCGTCCAGTCCGACGAGGCGTTCCTCGCGTGGGGCTGGCGCATCCCGTTCCTGCTCTCCGGTGTGCTGGTCGTGATCGGCCTGTGGATCCGGATCTCGGTCGAGGAGTCGCCGGTCTTCCTGGAGGCGCAGCAGAAGGCGGCCGACGAGGCCGCCGAGGCGGCCCGCAGGGCGGAGACGGCCGGGGGAGCCAAGAGCACCGTCGCCGCGGTCACCGAGGACGCGCCCGTCGTCCAGGTGTTCCGCAAGAGCTGGCGCGAGGTGCTGGTCGCGATCGGCACCCGGTTCGGCGAGAACGTCTCGTACTACATCCTCACCGCCTTCGTCCTCGTCTACGTCACCGTCCACCTCGAACTGCCCAAGAGCGACGCCCTCAACGCGGTCCTGATCGGCTCGGCGGTCCACTTCGTCACCATCCCGCTCTGGGGCGCCCTCTCCGACCGGCTCGGCCGCCGCCCGGTCACCCAGATCGGCGCGATCGGCATGGTCGGCTGGGCGTACGCCTTCTTCGCCCTCCTGGACACCGAGTCGTTCCCGGTCATCACCCTCGCCGTCACGGTGGGCCTGCTGTTCCACGGGGCGATGTACGGGCCGCAGGCGGCCTTCATCTCCGAGATGTTCGACACGAAGGTCCGCTACTCCGGCGCCTCCATGGGCTCCCAGCTCGCCTCGATCATCGGCGGCGCGCTCGCCCCCCTCATCGCGGTCGAACTGCTCAAGGACTACGACTCGTCCGTGCCGGTGTCCATCTACCTCAGCGCCGCCGCGCTCGTCACCGTCCTGACCGTCCTGGTGGCCAAGGAGACCAGGGGCCGCGACCTGACCAAGGACGGGCTGGCCGGCTCCGTACCGCCGCCCGCCGGGAACCCGGGCGCGAACCCCGCCCAGGGCCCCGCGGCGGACCGTACCGGCAACGGCGCCAAGGACTCTGCCCGGCTCGGCGGCTGACCCGCGGCCCCGGACCGGGGCCGTCCCCGCCGTCGCACCCGTGCCCGCCTGGAGGTGATCACCGTATGCTCGCCGACGTGACAGCTCCAGGCACCCGGCACTCCGTGGCTGCCCTGCGCCGGCTCCTCGACCTGCTGGCGCGGGGCGCGCCCACCGAGGAGTTCGCCCGCCCCGCCGCCGAGGCCCGCGAAGCCGGTGTGCGGGGCGGTGAACTGGCCGCGATCAACGACGCCACCGATGTCGCCCTGCGCATCAGGAGGACCCTGAGCCAGCACCGGCGCCGCGAGGCGCAGCTCACCGCGCTGTTCGACACCGCGAGCGACCTGGCCGCGCTGCGCGACCTGGACGCCGTGCTGCGCGCCATCGTCCACCGGGCCAAGCTGCTGCTCGGCACGGACGTCACCTATCTCTCCCTCAACGACGAACTCGCCGGCGACACCTACATGCGCGTCACCGACGGGTCCGTGGCCGCCGCGTTCCAGCAGGTGCGGCTCGGGATGGGCGAGGGCCTCGGCGGACTCGTCGCACAGACCGCCCGCCCGTACGCCACCGGCGACTACCAGCGCGACACCCGCTTCAACCACACCGCCACCATCGACAGCGCCGTACTCGACGAGGGCCTGCGCGCGATCCTCGGGGTGCCGCTGCGCGTCGGCGCCCGCATCATCGGCGTGCTGTACGCGGCCGACCGCGCGCCCCGCGAGTTCGCCGCCGAAGAGGTCGCCCTGCTCTCCTCGCTGGCCGACCACGCCGCCATCGCCATCGACGGCGCGCGGCTCCTGGAGGAGACCCGCGCCGCGCTGGTCGACCTCAACTCCGCCTCGGAGACGATCAGAACGCACAGCGGGCAGATGCGCCGCGCCGAGGAGGCGCACGACCAGCTCACCGACCTCGTGCTGCGCGGCGGCGGAGCCGACGACGTGGCCGCGGCCATCGCCGACATCCTCGACGGCGGGATCCTCATCCACGACGCGGACGGCGCCGAACTCGCCCGTGCCCGAGCCGAGTCACTGGCGCCGCCGACCCCCGCGGTCGCCGCTTCCAGGGCGAGCGGCCGGGCCGTCCCGCTGAACGGCACCTGGGTCTGCGCGGTCCTCGCCGGCCCCGAACTCCTCGGCAGCATCGCCCTCACCGGGCGCGGCGACCTCGCGGACGTCGACCGGCTGCTGTTCGAACGCGCGGCGGTCGTCACGGCCCTGCTCCTGCTGCTGCGCCGCTCGGTCGCCGAGGCGGAGGACCGGGTACGCGGCGAACTCCTGGGTGACCTGCTGTCGCGTTCCGGCGACCCCGGCGCCCTGTCGGCGCGGGCCCGGCGGCTGGGTGTCGACCTGGCCCGCCGGCACTGCGTCTTCGTCGCGGACGGCGAGACGGCCGACCGGCACCGCCTGCTCGCCGTCGCCGCCAGGAGCGCCCAGGCCGGCAACGGTCTGGCCGGACTCCACCAGGGACAGGTGGTGTTGGTCGCGCCGACCGACACGCCCGGCCCCAGCGCGCGCAGGCTGGCCGCCGAACTCGGCCAGGCACTCGGCTCCCCGGTCACCGTCGGCGCCGCCGGCCCGGCCGCCGGCCCCGCCGAACTGCCCACCGCCCACGGCGAGGCGTGCCGCTGCCTCTCCGCCCTGCGCGTCCTCGGCCACACCGGGCACGGCGGCGCCACCGACGACCTCGGCTTCGTGGGCGTACTCCTCGGCGAGCGGGCGGACCTGGGCGGTTACGTCCGCGCCACGCTCGGCCCCGTGCTCGACTACGACGCCGAGCGAGGCACCGACCTCGTGGGGACGCTCGACGCGTACTTCGCCGAGGGGGCGAGCCTCACCCGCACCAAGACGGCGCTGCACGTCCATGTGAACACGGTCGTGCAGCGCCTCGAACGGGTCGGCCGGCTCCTCGGCCCGGACTGGAACTCCCCGGCCCGCACACTGGAGATCCAACTCGCCCTGCGGCTCCACGCGCTGACGCGGAGCCCGGACCCACCACCGGCCGGCTAACGGACCTTGACGAAGACCGGGTTCGAGTAGAACCAGAGGTCGTCCCAGGGGCTTTCGAGACCGTCCGCGAGCGGCTCGGCCTCGTCCGTGCCGGTGCCGCGGACCCGGGCGTAGAGGTCACCGTCCACATCACGCAGGGTGTGCTTGACGACGTACTCGTCGCCCTGCTTGCGCCAGTCCCGCCTGCCGAACCGGGCCACGACCTTCGTGGTGGGGTTGGTGTCGGAGTCGCGGTCGTCGCTCCCGCCGGTGATCCTTCCGACGATCAGGTCGACGCGGCGCACCTCGGGCCGGTCGCCGTTGGCGTTCTCGCCGTCCAGCGGACGGAAGCGGATCTCGATCTCGACATCCGTGCGGCCCCGGTTGGTGACCGTGACCGTCTCGCCCACGGACGCCACGTTGCCGCGGTTGCCGGCGGTGACGTCCAGGGTCCGGATGAGGTCGCCGGTGCCGACCCAGATCCGGCCGTTGCGCAGACCGTCCATGATGTCGCCGTAGTCCTGCCGCGCCAGCACGTGGGTCTTGCTGTACTCGCCCGGCCAGAAGTCGGAGCCGCCGCGCGTCCAGTGCACGTGCGAGTCGGACGTCGCGGTGATCCACCAGCGCCGGCCCTCGCCGAGCAGCGCGTCCCACAGACCGCCGACACGTGCGGTCATCTGGTCGAAGCCGCCGTGCGTCGGGTAGTTGCCGTACCCGCCGCGCGCGCCGCCGTTCAGCGGACCCGCCTGGTGGCCGGGAGCGCCCTCGAAGCCGACGTAGATCTCGGGCGCGGCGTCGTTGCCGTCACGGAACTCGCGCGGCGTGTCCTGACCGTAGACACCCAGACCGGGCGCCGAGCGGGAGGCGTGGTGGGCGATCACCAGCGGCTTGCGGCGCATGTCCTTCGCCGCCTTCAGGAACTCCACCATCTTGGCCTCGGTGTCGCGGCCGGGGTCGGTGGGGAAGGCGTCGTACTTGGCGAAGCGCTGCTCCAGCTCGAACAGCTGCCGGGCCTCGTCGGCGTGGTGCGGGATCATCAGCGTGTGGTGGTCGAGCGCCGGGGCGTCGAACTCCATGCCCCAGAACTGGAGCACCTCGGGTACGAGCACCCGCGAGCGCAGCAGGTCGGGGTACGCCTGCTCCAGGTTGACCTTCGAGTGCGTCGGACCACCGTGGTCGGTGCACATCGCCCAGCTCAGACCGAAGTTCTTCGCCATGATCGCGTTGGTGACGATCGGGTAGACCGCGTCGTCGCCCTTCTTGAACACGGGCGGGTTCTTCGTCGTGTCGAAGGAGCCGCTGTACTCCGAGTGCACGTGGTGGTCACCGGCGCGCCAGCGCCTGCGGGAGTCGCCCGGGCCGCCCGGCTTGCGGCGGTCGTCGTCCTCGTCGCCGAAGGCGGCGCCGGCGCCCACCAGCGGGGCCGCCGCGGCGAGGGTCGCGCCGACGCCCGCGAACTTGACGAGCCGGCGGCGGGAGAGGGCGGAGTTCTCGGGGTCCTCGGTGTTCCTGTCCTTCACGGTTGAAGCCTTTCGTTCAACTTCCGGCGCGGGGGGTGCCAACCGCAGAGTCTCGGAGGGCAAACCGAACGCCGGGTGAACGGAGGTCAGGTCCGTCGAGAACAGGGAACGCTGTCTGATACGCCGACCGCCGACCGCCGACCGCGCGCACCGACCGCGCGGTCAGTCCAGGGCGCTGCGCTCCCGCCACTTCGGCCACGACAGGTTCCAGGCCCCGAAACCGTTCCCCGGCTCGACCGTCCCCTTGGTGTCGGCCCCCTTGATCTCGAACGGGTCGCCCACCCGCACCTGCCGGTAGAACCAGGCGGCGTCGGCGTCTCCCATCCCGATGCAGCCGGAACTCCGGTTGGCGACGCCCAGGTACTTCGCGTTCCACGGCGCCGCGTGCGCGTACATGCCGGACCAGGTCAGCCGCATCGAGTGGTCGACCATCTTGTCGTAGGCGTCGCCGAGGCCCACGGTCTCGGAGTTCATGTTGATCGTCCCCTCCTTGGCCATCAGCACCGCCGTGCCGCGCCAGGACCGCTTGTCCCCGCCGGGGGTGCCGCCGGAGACCGGGATCTCCCGTACGGTCCCCCCGTCGCGCTCCAGGGTGAGGCGGTGCCTGTCCAGATCCACCTCGACCACCTGGCGGGCGCCCACGGTGAAGGTGGTCGCGTAGTCCCGCACGAACCAGCCGCCGCCGGGCCCGGAGTCCGTACCGTTCAACTCGGCGCGCAGCGTGACCTTCGTACCGGGACGCCAGTACGTCTTCGGCCGCCAGTCGACCCGGTCACGCCCCGACCAGTCCCGCACCCAGCCCCAGGAGCCCTCGGTGTCGTCGGAGGTGGTGACCTTCAACTGGCTTTCCACGGCGGCCTTGTCGGTGACCGGGTTGTCGAAGACGAGCGAGATGGGCTGCGCGACGCCGACCGTGGCACCCGCGCCGGGCCGCCAGTCCGTCTTGTTGACCTTGGCGGCGGGTGCGGTGCTGAACGCGGCCTCGGAGCGCCCCGTCCCGCCGTCCTCGGCGCGGGTCGCCGCCTTGACGGTGTACGAGGCGCCGGGCACCGCCTTGCGGTCGGAGACCCAGACCGTGTTCTTCGGCTCCATCGAACCCCTGAGGGTCCGGCCCCGGTCGTCGGTGACCGTGACGGAGGTGAGCGTGCCGCCGTGCGCGGTGACCTTCACCGGACGGCCCGCCTCGGCGCCCTCGCCGCTCGGGGTCACGGTGACGGTGGCCGGGCTCGCGGCGGCCCGCGTCGCCTTGCCGTCCACGGCGCGCCCGCCGTCCGCCGGCTCGCCCGACGCGGACGAGCATGCGGTGAGCGAGGCGGCCAGGGAGACGAGGACCGCGGGCGCGATCGCCAGACGCGGGGACGGGTTCCGCGCGGACGAGGGACGTGCGGGCGCGGGACGTGTGGATGCGGGGCGTGCGGACGAGTGGCGTGCGGACGAGTGGCGCACGGAGACCTCCGTCGGAAGGCGCGGCAAGGGGACGACGCGACTCTAAGCATGTGAAACCCGCAGGTGAGAGGCGTGCGGGCAATGTGACGGGCACTGATGGGAAACGGTCGTCGTCCCGTCACATTCGGCGCGCGGAGCGGTCACGGACGGCTGTGAGCATCCTCGGCGTCCCCGCGAGAAGGCCGGGGTGGAAGAGAGGCTCACACTGTGTCCGCACTCCTCGTGACGGCAGCCCGGACCGGGCAGCGGCAGGACGGCCGGGACCTACGGCTGGAACCGGTCACCGCCCCTGTGTACCGCGCGTTCCTCGCCTCCCGCACGGGAGGGGCACTGGGCCCCGGATTCCTCCAGTGCCCCTCGTGGGCGCAGGTGAAGGACGGCTGGCGGCCACTGCTGCTGGGCTGGGGACCCGCACCCGCGGCCGGGGGGCTGACGGGCGTGGCCCTGGTTCTGCTGCGTCAGTTCCCGGGCACCAGGCGGTACTTCGCATACCTGCCCGAGGGACCCGTCGCCGACTGGGCCGATCCGGACATCGACGGCTGGCTCACGCCGCTGCTCCGGTACCTCAAGGACGTCGGCGCGTTCGCCGTCCGGATCGGCCCGGCCCCCGCCCACCGCCGCTGGCACCCCGGCCCGCTCAAGTCACGGACCGGCACCGGCATGCGGCTCGCCGACGTCCTCGACTGCGAGGTCGACCCGCTCGGCACGGCCGTCGCCGAGCGGCTGCGCGCCCGAGGCTGGCTGCGCTGCGGCGACGACACGGGGGACGGCGACGCGCAGCCCCGCCATGTCTTCCGGCTGCCGCTGGCCGGCCGCACGGTCGACGACCTGTGGTCCGGGCTCAACCAGGAGTGGCGGCGCAACGTACGCCGCGCGGCCAGGGCCGGGGTCGAGACCGTCGTCGGCGGCGAGGCCGAACTCCCGGACTTCTACCGGCTGTTGTGCGTCACCGAGCAGCGTGACGGTTTCCGGCTCGGCCGTTCGGCGGCGTACTACGAGCGTCAGTACGCCGTGCTCAACGCCGAGGAGCCCGGCCGGATGAAGCTCTATCTCGCCCGCCACGAGGGCGAGACACTCGCCGCGCACACCATGATCACCGTGGGGCGGCGGGTCTGGTACCAGACCGGTGCCTCCGCCGACCACCGGCGGGAGGTCCGTCCCTCCAACGCGCTCCAGTGGCGGATGATGCTCGACGCCCACGCGGCGGGCGCGGACGTGTACGACATGCGCGGGGTACCCTCCACACTCGATCCGGCGGACCGCTCCTTCGGACTGCTGCGCTGGAAGCTCGGCACCGGCGGGCAGGTCGTCGAGACTCTGGGGGAGTGGGAGAAACCGTTGGCAGGCACCGCCAATCACACCCTGTACCGGGCCTTCCAGGCGTACCTGGCCCGCCGATGAGCACGACATCCGTCGCCGGTCCGCCCCCGCCGCGGGCAGAATCCGGCCCACCCCCGACCGGCACGGCACCGGACGGAGCGTCCGTCGCCCGCAGCGGGGCGATCATGGCGGCGGGCTCCGTGGTGTCCCGCGCCGCCGGTTTCGTACGCTCGGCGGTGGTCGCCGCCGCGCTGGGCGTCGGGCTGACCGCCGACGGCTACGCGGTCGCCAACTCCGTCCCCACGATCGTCTACATGCTGCTCGTCGGCGGCGCCCTGAACGCCGTCTTCGTACCCGAACTGGTCCGTGCGGCCAAGGAACACGACGACGGGGGCGCCGCGTACACCGACCGGCTCCTCACCGTCTGCGTCCTCGCCCTGCTGGCGATCACCGTCTGCGCCGTATGGGCGGCGCCCGCGCTGGTCGACGCCTACACCGGCTACAGCGGTGAACAGGCCACGATGACCGTGGCGTTCGCCCGCTACTGCCTGCCGCAGATCCTCTTCCTCGGCGTCTTCACCCTGCTCGGCCAAGTGCTCAACGCCCGCGGCCGGTTCGGCTCCATGATGTGGACGCCCGTCCTCAACAACGTCGTGGTCATCGCGGTGTTCGGCCTGTATCTGGCGACGGGTGACGGCGGCACGCTCACCCCCGGCGAGACCGCCCTCCTCGGCTGGGGCACCACGGCGGGCATCGCCGTCCAGGCGCTTGCCCTCCTGCCCGCGCTGCGCGCGGCCGGGTTCCGCTTCCGGCCCCGTTTCGACTGGCGCGGCAGCGGACTGACCCGCCCCCTGCGCGCCGCCGGCTGGCTCGTGCTGCTCGTGCTCACCAACCAGGCCGCGTACTGGGTGGTGACGCGGCTCGCGACACTCGCCGGAGCGCGGGCGGCGGCCCAGGGCATCGACGGCGGCGCCGGCTTCAGCGCGTACAACAACGCCTACCTCCTCTGGGCCGTGCCGCACGGCATCATCACCGTCTCCCTGGTCACCGCCCTGATGCCGAGGATGAGCCGGGCGGCGGCCGACGACGACCCGGCCGCGGTACGGCGCGACGTCTCGTACGCCCTGCGGAGCAGCGCGGCGGCCGTCGTGCCGGCCGCGTGCCTCCTGCTGGCCCTCGCGCAGCCGCTGATGGCGACCGTGTTCCAGTACGGCAGGACCGACGCGCGCGACATCGCGGTCATGGCCGGGATCCTGGTGGCCTTCGCCCCCGGACTCGTCGCCTTCTCCGGGCAGTACGTCCTGTCCCGCGCCTTCTACGCGCTCTCCGACACCCGCACCCCGTTCCTCCTCAACCTGGTGATCGCCGGGCTCAACGCGGGCCTGTCGCTGGCCGCTTACGCGACGCTGCCCGCGCGGTGGGCGGTCACCGGGATGGCGGGGGCGTACTCGGCCGCGCTGCTGGCGGGCTGGGCCGTGACGGCGCTGGTCCTGCACCGCCGGCTGGCGCGCGGCGCCGGATCCGCCACCACGGGCGGGGCCGCGGGCGGACCCACCGCCGGACACGGCCCGGGGCCCGGGGCACTGTCCGTACCGCCGCCCGGACCTCCACCCGGCCGGCGGCGCACCCCCGCGGCACGCGCCCGGCTGTGGCGCTCCGCCGCCGTCGGCTGCCACGCCCGGCTGCTCGCCGCCGCCGTCCCGGCAACGGCACTCGGCCATCTCGCCGCCGCGCGTACGATGCCGGTCGGCGCCGTCGCCGCCTGCGCCGCGGGCACCGTCGTGGTCGGCCTGGTCTTCGCGCTCCTCGCCCGCCCGCTCCGGCTCACCGAACTCGACCGACTGCTCTCCGGCCTCACCCGCCGCCTCACCAAGCGCCCCGCCCGGCGCTGAGAACACCCCTGGGACAGACCTCTCATGCCACGCGTGCTCCTCATAGAAGACGACCCCGCCGTACGCGAAGGGGTCGAACTCGGCCTGCGCCGCCGGGGGCACGAGGTACGGACCGCCGCCACCGGCGAGGCCGGCCTCGCCGCCCTCGACGAGTTCCGCCCCGATCTGCTCCTGCTCGACCTCATGCTGCCCGGAGTCAACGGCGTCCAGGTCTGCCGCCGGGTGCGCGAGAGCAGCCAGTTGCCGATCATCATGCTCACCGCGCGCGGCGACGACTTCGACGTCGTCGTGGGGCTGGAGGCGGGCGCCGACGACTACATCGTCAAGCCCGCCCGTACCGAGGTGATCGAGGCCCGCATCCGGGCCGTACTGCGCCGCATCGACGAGCCCGGCAACGGGCGGCCCGCCGTCGAGTACCACGGCGAACTCGCCGTCGACCGCACGGGACTGACCGTCACCAGGGCCGGACAGCGACTCGCGCTGGCCCCCTCCGAGCTGCGGCTGCTGCTGCATCTGAGCGCCGCGCCGGAGCAGGTGTTCAGCAGGCAGCAACTGCTGGAACACGTGTGGGAGCACAGCTACCACGGCGACGCACGGCTGGTCGACGCGTGTGTCCGGCGGCTGCGCAACAAGATCGAGGAGGAGCCCGGCAGCCCCCGCTACATACAGACCCTGCGGGGCTTCGGCTACCGCTTCGGACCCCTGTGACGGGCCCGCGCGTGACACGGGTGATCCTTCCGCGCCGCCCGCGCCCCCTCGCGCGGCGGCGGGCCGGACGGCGGCCCACGACCCCGTTCAAGCTGCGCACCCGGCTGATCCTGGCCTTCCTGCTGGTGGCCGCCGTCAGCGCGGGCACCACCGCCACCCTCACCTTCCGCGAGGCGCGCAGCAGCGTCCTCCGGTCGGCACAGGACACCGCCGTCTCGTCCTTCCGCGACGAGGTCCAGCAGATCGGCGTCCAACTGCCCCTGCTGGACGACGGATCGCTGGAGGAACTGCTGCGCGGCATGGCCCGCAAGGGCAAGCCGCGCACCTGGGTCGTCTTCGCCGAGTACGGCACGCTGCGGGCCTCCTCGGGGCTCAGTCCCACCTCCACCGTGATCACCCCCGAACTGCGCCGCAAGGCCGCGGGCCATCCGCACGGCAGCTTCCAGCGGGTCGTCAAGGACGGCGTGCCGTATCTGACGATCGGCATGCCCACCGTCTTCAAGGTCGGCCCCGGCGGCGTCCTGCGCACCGGACTCGTGCTGTACGCGGTGATGCGCATGGACGAGGAGGAGATCCAGGTCGACGCGCTGATCACCGCCGCCAGGAACGGCGCGGTGCCCGGACTCGCGATCGCGCTGCTCCCGGCGCTCCTCGCGGCGCGCGGAGTCCTGCGTCCCGTGCGCGAACTGCGCCGCGCCGCCCGCAGCATGGGCAGCGGACACCTCGACACCCGTATCCCGGTCCGGGGCAGTGACGAACTCGCAGATCTGGCCCGTACGTTCAACGAGTCCGCCGCCGAGATCGAGCGGTCCGTGGGCGAACTCCGCCGGGCCGAGGCACGCGCCCGGCGCTTCGCCGCCGACGTCTCGCACGAACTGCGCACCCCGCTCGCCGGGATGCTCGCCGTGACCGAGGTGCTCGACGAGGACGCGGGCCGGCTCGACCCCGACACCGCGCAGGCGGTCCGGCTGATCAGCGCCGAGACCGGAAAGCTCGCCGTGCTCGTCGACGACCTGCTGGAGATCTCCCGGTTCGACGCGCGCGCCGCCGAGCTGAACACCGACGAGGTCGACGCGGCGGAAGCCGTGCGCAAGACCCTCCAGAGCCGGCACTGGACCGACCGGGTACGCACCGAACTGCCCGACGGCGTAAGGGCCCGGCTCGACCCGCGCCGCTTCGACATCGTCGTCGCCAACCTCGTCGGCAACGCGCTGCGGCACGGCGGCGCGCCGGTCACCGTGCGGCTGCGCCCGGATTCCCGCGAGGACGGTACGGCGCTGCTGGTGATGGAGGTCGAGGACCGGGGACCCGGCATCCGTCCGGAGGCGCTGCCGCACATCTTCGACCGCTTCTACAAGGCGGAGGCGGCCAGGACCCGGTCGACGGGCAGCGGCCTGGGGCTGGCGATCACACGGGAGAACGTGCTGCTGCACGGCGGCACCGTCCGCGCCGCCAACCGCCCCGGAGCCGGCACCGGCGCCGGTACCCACCCCGGCCGGGCCGACGCCGAAGCCCCTCGCGCCGGCGCGGTCTTCACCGTCGAGATACCGCTGAACGCGGGGGAGGAGCCCCGGTGACACGCATGCCCTCCGCCGTACTCCCGTGGGCCGCACCCCCGTGGGCCGTACCGGCCGGCGCCGCTCTCCTCGCCGCGCTGCTGCTCTCCGGCTGCGGGATCAGGTCGACCGACGCGATCGACGCGGGCGACCCCGCCACCATCCAGGTCTTCCCCGCCGGAGGCGACGGACGGACGCTGCTCTTCTTCCGGTCGCGGGGCGCCCTGATGCCGGTGGCGCGGCCCGCGCCGTACGAGTCCTCCGTGGACCCCGGCGCGGCGGACCCGCCGGCGACGGATCCGAGCTCGACCGGCAGGGCCCTGGCCGCGCTCTTCGCCGGTCCGCTCCCGGACGAGCGCGCGACCGGGCTCACCGACGGCCTGCCGGACCTGCCCGGCCTGCCGGATCCGCCCGGCGACCAGTGGGACGGCGGCAACGGTGAGGGCGGCTTCGCGGTGGAACTGAACGGGGCGGGACCGGCGTTGGTCACCCTGCCGCTCGCGCTCGGCCGTCTAGACGACATGGCGGTACGGCAGGTGATCTGCACCGTCACCTTCGCACGCGACGAGGAGGGCCGGGGGACGGTACGACTGCGCGGTACGGACGGCGCCCTGGCGGCCGGCGGCTGCGACGCCGACATCGACACGGCCGGCCTGCCCCGCCCGTCGGCCGCGCCGGGCGACAGCCGCTCGGTGCATTGACCCGCAGGGTTGTTGACTCCGCCGATGGGTGGCCGGCCGCCGAGTGCGGTGTGGCTGCGGTGGTGGTCGAAGGTGTGGAGGAAGTCCGCCAGGGCCGCGGGCCCGTCCCTGCGGGCGAACGGCGCTACCGCGAAGACACGACCCAGGTCCCGGCTTCGCACCGGCGCCCGGCACGCGCCCTCGACGCGTTGACGGAAGTCGCCCGAGTACGCCCGGTACGAGGGCGATCCTCCGCCTCGCGACCCCACACACCGGACCCCCGCTCGCCTCTCCGGGCCGATCCGAACGACAGGCCCCAGGGGGCGGTCCGTGACGGTGACGCTACGCCCGGTTGTCGTCGCCCGCCGCGAGACGGACCTTGATGCGCTTGCCGACGGGCTCCCGCCGGACGTCGTACCCCTCGCACAGCGCGATGACGATCTCCATCCCGTGCTGCCCGATCCGGCCGGGCTCGGCGGCGCGCGGCACCGGCAGCGTGGAGTCCGTGTCCCACACGGTGATCTCCACGACGTCCCCGTCGAAGACCAGGTCGAGCAGGCAGGGACCGGGGGCGTACTTGCACGCGTTGGTGACCAGTTCACTGACGACCAGCTGCGCCGTGCCGATCACCCGGGGCGGCACCTCGCGGCCCTGCTCGGTGCGCGCGGTCCCGAGGAACGCGGCGGTGAAGCGGCGTGCCTCCCCGATCATCTCCGAGTCCCCGCTGAACACCGCGCCGCGTCTGAGCACCCGGCCCGTGCCGGTGCAGCGGTCCTCGGTCTCTTCCACTCGCTGGCCCATGAGTACGATCCATTCCCCGTGACAACTCGTCGGCGCGGACACCCTTCTCACGTCCACTTCTCCGTCTACGTCACCGCCTGCCCCGCTCCAGCCACTCCAGTCCCGGCGATGGCCGGAAATCCACGAGGGCCGCTCCGTGACGTCACTGCGACCCCTCACGCCCCACCCGTAAGCATTCCGCCCATGGCCCCCACACCTCGGTCCGCGCCGAACCGTACGAGCCTGGTCGATACCCGGACCGTCGGTTCTCCGGTGATATAGATTTTGATCCACTTTTCAGTCACGAACAGCAGGAGGAGATCGTGGGCGTTTCCCTGGGCAAGGGTGGCAACGTTTCGCTGAGCAAGGAGGCCCCCGGACTGACCGCCGTGCTCGTCGGCCTGGGCTGGGACGCGCGCAGCACCACCGGCGCCGACTTCGACCTCGACGCGAGCGCGCTGCTCGTGAACAGCGCCGGCCGGGTGCTCTCCGACCAGCACTTCATCTTCTACAACAACCTCACGAGCCCTGACGGTTCGGTCGAGCACACCGGTGACAACCTCACCGGTGAGGGCGACGGCGACGACGAGTCGCTGAAGGTCAACCTCGCCGGAGTGCCCGCCGACGTCGACAAGATCGTGTTCCCGGTCTCCATCCACGAGGCCGGCTCACGCGGGCAGAGCTTCGGCCAGGTCCGCAACGCGTTCATCCGCGTGGTGAACCAGGCCGGCGGCGCCGAACTCGCGCGCTACGACCTCACCGAGGACGCGTCGACGGAGACCGCGATGGTCTTCGGCGAGCTCTACCGGCACGGCGCGGAGTGGAAGTTCCGCGCCGTGGGCCAGGGTTACGCCTCCGGACTGGCCGGTATCGCGGCCGACTTCGGCGTCAACGTCTGAGAACGGCACCACCACGGGCACGAGCGGGACGGCGGCGGCCCGCGAACGGATCCGCCGCCGCCCGGCTCCCGCTCCCCGCTCACAGCCGTGGATCGACATGGATCTTGGGCCCCGGGCCCGCCCCTTCGGGCCGCACCCCCGCCAGCACCTCCGCCAGCGACTCCAGCGCCACGGTGCCCGCGACCAGCGGTCGCGGATCGACCGCGCCCGACGCGTAGTGCCCGATCGTCCGGCTGAGCGCGGGTGACGCGCTCAGCACACCCACGGCGGTGACGTCCTTCAGCGCCAGCGCGCGCGTGTCGATCCGGCTCGCCTCGCTCGCCAGCCCGATGTACACGACCCGCTTGCCCGGCTCGACCAACTCCAGTGCGCGCGCCGGGAGATGAGCCGCGTTGGACGCGTCGATCACCGCGTCGAAGGGCAGATCGGGAAGCCCGTCGGCGGTCCACGCTCCGTGGACGCCCACGGAGCGGGCGAAGTCCAGCGACCGCGCCGTCAGCCCCTGGACGTGCACCTCCGCGCCCCGCGCGAGGGCGAAGCGCGCCGCGAGCAGACCGATCGCCCCGGGACCGAGCACCAGCAGCCGGTCACCGGGGGACAGCGCGGCGGCCTCCACCGCGCGCAGCGCGTTGCCGCCCGGCTCGACCAGGGCGCCGGCCGTCGCGTCCACGCTGTCCGGCAGCGCGTGCAGCGAGGAGACGGGTACGCGGACGCGCTCCGCGAGCGCCCCCGGCCGGCCGTTGCGGATGCCCAGCTCGTAACGGTCCTCGCACACATGGTGCAGCCCGCCCAGACACCGCCGGCAGCGACCGCAGCCGAGCATGGTGTCCCCGGTGGTCCGCCGCCCGATCCAGCCGCTGTCCACACCCTCGCCCACGGCACGGACGGTCCCGCTCCACTCGTGGCCGATGCGCATCGGATACGCGGCGTGGCCGTCGTGCAGATAGCTCATCTCACCGGTGTAGAACTCGATGTCGGTGCCGCAGACACCCACCCGCTCGACGTCCACCACGACTTCGCCCGGCCCGGCGACCGGCGGCTCGACGTCCTGGACCGCGCACCGGCCCGGCCCGGTGATGACAAAAGCACGCAAGGGCGACCTCCTGACGGGGTGGCCGGAGGGAAGGGCACGCCCATGGCGCGCCCTTCCCCGGTACGGCCCGGGGAAGTTAGGGTGCCAGCCGGACCGCCCGTAGTTAAGTGCAGGGATTCCAGGGGGTGTCTTCCGATCAGCCCGGAGCAGCGCAGCGCGCAGTGGTACGCGGGAACGGACCGCAACGCCTATATCCACCGGGCCTGGATGCGGCGGGGACTGCCCGCGCACGCGTTCGACGGCCGCCCGCACATCGCGATCGCCAACACCGCATCCGACCTCACACCGTGCAACACCCACCTCGGCGAGGTCGCCGAGAGCGTGAAGCAGGGCATCTGGGAGGCCGGCGGCGTCCCGATGAACCTCCCCGTCGTCTCCCTCGGCGAGACGCTGGTCAGACCGACCGCCATGCTGTGGCGGAACATGGCGGCGATGGCGACCGAGGAGATGCTGCGCGCCAACCCCATCGACGGGGTGGTGCTCCTCGGCGGCTGCGACAAGACCATCCCGTCCCTGCTGATGGCGGCCGCGTCCGTCGATCTGCCCGCCGTCGTGGTGCCCGGCGGCCCGATGCTGACGGGCACCTTCCGCGGCAAACCGCTCGGCTGCGGCACGGACGTGTGGAAGCTCTCCGAGGAAGTACGGGCGGGGACCCTCTCCGAGGAGGAGTTCCTGCGGTCCGAGTCGTCGATGATCCGCAGCCGTGGTCACTGCAACACCATGGGGACCGCGTCGACCATGGCGTGCGTCGCGGAGGCGCTGGGCACCACCGTCCCCGGCGTGGCCGGTGTCCCCGCCGCGGACAGCCGGCTGCTGGAGAGCGCCCACGGCACGGGCCGGCTCGTCGTGGAGATGGTCGCCGAAGGCCGCCGCCCCAGCACCACCCTGACCAAGGGGTCGTTCCTCAACGCGATCGTCGCCCTGGCCGCCGTCGGCGGCTCGACCAACGCCGTCGTCCATCTCCTCGCCGTCGCCGGGCGCCTCGGCATCGACCTCACGCTCGACGACTTCGACCGCACCGGGGGCGGAGTGCCGCTGCTGGTCGACCTCCAGCCCGCCGGACGGCACCTCATGGAGGACTTCCACCGGGCCGGCGGTCTGCTCGCCGTCCTCCAGGAGGTGCGCGACCTGCTGGATCCGCGGGCGCTCACCGTCACCGGCAGACCGCTGGTGGACCATCTCGACGGCGCGGAGATCTGGGACGACTCCGTCATCCACCGGCGTGCGGAGCCGTTGCGGGCGGACGCGGGCATCGCCGTGCTGCGCGGGAACCTGGCCCCGTCGGGCGCCGTCGTCAAACCCGCCGCCGCTTCGCCCGAACTGCTCAGCCACCGGGGCCGGGCGGTCGTCTTCGACAGCGTCGAGGACATGCACGCCCGGATCGACGACCCGGACCTCGACGTCGACGCGACATCGGTGCTCGTCCTTCGGGGCTGCGGCCCCAAGGGCTACCCCGGCATGCCCGAGGTCGCGAACCTGCCCCTGCCCACCAAGCTCCTGGAGCAGGGGGTCCGTGACATGGTGCGGATCTGCGACGGCCGGATGAGCGGTACGGCCTACGGCACCGTCGTCCTGCATGTCGCACCCGAGGCCGCCGCCGGCGGCCCGCTGGGACTCCTGCGTACGGGGGACCTGATCGAACTGGACGTCGCCGGGCGCCGTCTGGACGTCGACGTACCGGCGGACGAACTCGCGCGGCGGCGCCCCGCCCGGGAGATGACGGACGCCTTCGCCGCACCGGCACGCGGCTGGGAACGCCTCTACGTCGACCACGTCACGCAGGCCGACACCGGTGTCGACCTCGACTTCCTCATCGGGTCCAGCGGCCACGAGGTGTCGCGCGAATCCCACTGATCATCCGTCACCGGCCGTGCCGCGCGGGCGACTTGGGGCGGACGTGTGGGCCGGACCGGAGTACTCAGACGTGATCCGGGTCCCCGCCGTGGCCCGGATCGGGGTGCACGGGGTCGTGCTGTCCCGCCCGCGCCGACTCCAACTGCGCGGCCAGGGACAGGCCGAGGAAGAGCGAGACACCCGCCAGATTCGACCAGAGCAGCAGCGCGACGAACGCCGTCAGCGGCCCGTACACCGAGCCGAACGACCCGCTGAACCCCACGTAGAGCGTGAGCAGCCAGGTGGCGCCGACCCACAGCAGCAGATGCACGGCGGAGCCGAACGCCAGCCAGGTGTAGCCCGGTTGATCGCGGCGCGGGGCCCGGCGGAACAGGACGGCCGAGGCCAGCCAGGTCAGCAGGATGCCCACCGGGATCCGCAGCAGCCCCCAGGCGTCCTGCGCCGGTTCGCCCCAGCCGAAGGTGTCCGCGAGGGCGCTCCCGACGGCCTTGCCGCCGACCAGGACGAGGAACCCGCCGATCAGCGGCAGACCGGCCGCCACGACGAGGACGAGCGCGCGTCCGTACTTGGCGAGGAACGGGCGGTCCCGCTCCACCCCGTAGATCCGGTTCGCGCCCCGCTCTATCTGCGCCATCGCCGACGCGAGATTCAGCGTCGCGAACGCGAGACCGAGCCAGACGGCCAGCTCACCCCCGGGCCCGGAACCGGCCCCCTCCTCGGCGCGGCCCAGCGAGGTGCGGATCAGCTCCGCGCTGGGACCGGGTGCTATTCGGGTGAGCGTCAGTTCGACGACCCGGCCGACGCTCTCCGTGTGCAGCGACGTCGCGACGCCGACCAGCGCGATGCTGAACGGCACCAGCGCCAGGACGAACTGGAAGGCCAGCGCCCGCGCGAAGCTGAATCCGTCCGCGTACCGGAACCGGAGGAACGCGTCGGTCAGCAGCTTGCGCCCGCCGTAGGTGCGCAGCGCCGCCCATGCCTCGTCCCCGGAGAGTTCCTCGCCGATCATGTCCCGGGTCTGCGGTACCCGCACCACTGTGCCCATCGTGCCCCCGACTCGTGTTGGTCTGCTGGCGACGGATTCTCCCAGGCGGGAGGATGTGAGAGGTTGCTCGGGGGCCGTTGAGGACCCGCGCAGGGGTAATCGAGGTTGAGGTAAGGCCGTGGAGGTAGGGGCTGTGCTGCAAGTAGGGCGAGTGCTGAGGTTCGACGAGGTTCGCGGATACGGGTTCATCGTCCCCAGCGAGGGGGACGAGGACGTGTTCATGCACGCCAACGACCTGCTGGACGAGAAGTACCAGTACAAGGCGGGCAGTGAGGTCGAGTACTTCCTGGAGATGGGGGACAAGGGTCCCAAGGCTTCGCAGATCAGACTGGTGCACGCTCCCGCGCCGCAGGGGCAGCGGGGCGCGTCCGGCGCGGGCGAGGGGCAGACGGACCCGCACGGCGAGTACTCGGACGTGCTGTCCCCGGTCGAGCTGCGGAACGAGCTGACCGAGGCGCTCCTCAAGGCCGACGGGACGCTGACCGGTGAGCAGATCAAGCGGGTGCGCAGCGCGGTGACCGAGCTGGCGCGCTCGCACGGCTGGCTCGAATCCTGAGAGTGGTGGTGGGCGGGCCCCCGTCCACCACCCGCTCCGGAACGGAGCGAATCGCGAGACAGCGCCGTCAATGGGCGGCTTGTCTTCGCTCATCCTTTTGAATGGCCTCACTCCCCGTCCGCCGGCGCCTCAGCCGGCGGGCCCACCAGCGAGAGGCCGAACCACGCATGCAGCTCACCATCCGCAACCAGCTCGCCGGCACCGTCACCGCCGTCACCCCCGACGAGGTCATGGCGACGGTCGGGGTCCGTCTGCCGGGCGGGCAGGACGTCACCGCCGCCGTCACCCTGGAGGGCGTGCGCGAACTCGGCATCGGGGTGGGCACCGAGGTGCACGTGCTGGCCAAGGCGACCGAGGTGTCCCTGGCCACCGGACCGGTCGAGGGGCTGAGCATCCGCAACCGCCTCCCCGGCACGCTCGTCGAGATCGTTCTCGGCGCCGCCCTGGCGACGGTCAAGGTGGCCGTGGACGGCACCGAGCTGACCGCGGTGGTCACCAAGGAGGCCGTGGAGGAGCTGGGTCTCACCCCCGGAACCGGCGTCACCGCGCTGATCAAGTCGACGGAGATCGCCCTGGCCACCCGGTGACCGCCGCCCGCCCGGACCGCCTTCTGCGATGAGTTCCGGGCGGTGCGACAGTCGGAAGGGGGAGAGGCGCGCGAAGCCGCCGACACCTGACACCGGGAGACAGCGATGCCGAAGACCACACCGAATCTCTGGTTCGACACCCAGGCCGAGGAGGCCGCCGAGTTCTACGTCGGAATCTTCCCGAACTCCAGGATCACGGCCATCACCCACTACGGCGAGGCCGGACCCGGGAGGGCCGGCACGGTGCTGACCGTGGAGTACGAGCTCGACGGCCAGACCTACATCGGGATCAACGGCGGCCCGCAGTTCACCTTCGACGAGGCCATCTCGTTCCTGATCGAGTGCGCGGACCAGGAGGAGATCGACTACTACTGGGGGAAGCTCACCGAAGGGGGCGAGGAAGGGCCCTGCGGCTGGCTGAAGGACAAGTACGGACTGTCCTGGCAGGTCGCGCCCACCGGCATGACGGAGCTGCTGAACGGGCCCGACCCGGAGCGCGGCCAGCGGGCGATGAAGGCGATGTTCGGCATGAAGAAGATCGACATCGCGGGGCTGATGGCCGCGGCCGACGGAACCGGCTGACACCTCTTTGCCGCCACGGGGTCCGGGGCGGGCCGCCCGGACGGTTCCGGGCTCGGCCTGTCCGGCGGGCCCCGCCGCGCCACGCGGCGGTGACCGCCGTTCCGGTGCCGGGCGGGCCCGGCACCGCCGCTGCGTCCCCCCGCGTACGGCCGGCCACGGGGGCGGCCCCCGGCCGAAGCGGCTACCGCGGCTCCCGGCCGCTCCCGCCCAGCCAGGTCTCGGCCGCCCGCGCCGTGAACTCGGCCTGCCCGCGCGCGAAGAGCAGCTCCGCCCCGCGGAACGCCGGATCGTCTGCGGTCTCCGGTACGTACGGCACGGCCACGCACCGCATACCCGCCGCACGCGCGGCCACCACGCCCGGCGCCGCGTCCTCCAGCACCACGCAGTCGGCCGGGTCCGCGCCGAGGCGCCGCGCGGCCTCCAGGAAGACATCGGGCGCGGGCTTGCCGCGCGGAACCTCCTCGGCCGAGACGGCGAGGGTGACATAGGTGTCCAGCCCCGTACCGTCGAGCACGGCCTCGATGGCCGCGCGGGACGAACCCGACGCCACGGCCATCGGCACCCCCCGCGCGTGCAGCCGCTCCACGAACTTCCGCATCTCCGGGAAGACCGCGGTCGAGGCGCGGGCCAGCTCCAGGTAGAGACGGTCCTTGGCGGTCAGCAGTTCGTCGAGCGGCGCGCCGATCCCGTACTCCGCGCGCAGCGACTCCAGCGTCTCCCGGGTGCTGATGCCGATGTACCGGGTGTGGTGCTCCCAGCTGAAGTCGGTGACCCCGTGCCGGGCGAGCAGCCGCCGCCCGGCCTCGTAGTAGTTCGGCTCGCTGTCCACGAGGGTGCCGTCGAGATCGAAGATGACGCGGGGAACGGAGTGGGTGCGCGCGGTGCTCATCTCCCCAGCATGCCAAGGCCCGCCATCCGCCGCGCCGGGGTGGTCGGCGGGCGTCGGGTGGCGCCCCCGCTGGACGCGGTGGGGACCGTACGCGGGAGAATACGAGCGGTCCAGGCACGGCTCGTGCGAGATCCCCGGACACCACGGAGGCCCCGAGATGCTGATCGTCGCCGGCAAGGGATATGTCGATCCGGAGCGCCGTGAGGGGTTCCTCGCCGGCTTCGAGGCGGCCCAGTCGCGGGCACGGGCCGAACCCGGCTGTCTCGACTACGTGGTGGCCGCCGACCCCGTCGAGCCCGGACGTGTGAACGTGTACGAGCGGTGGGAGTCACCGGAGCATCTGGCGGCTCATCTGGCCAGGACGGCACGGGAGTCACAGCCGTCCCCGGTCGTCCTCCGCATGGAGATCAGGCAGTACGAGATCGGCGCCCCGGCCCGCTCTCACCGTGACGCGCGCGCCAGCAGCCCCGAGAGCACGACCTCCAGGACCTCCCGCAGCGTCGCCGTGAACTCGATCCGCAGGGCCGCCAGCGACGGGTCCGCCTCGTAGGCCGCGACCATCGCCGCCGACGGCTGGGTGTGCGTCCATATCGAGCCCGTCGTCATGACGCAGAGGGCGGCGAACCGCAGCGCGTCCTCCTCGCCGAGTTCCGGCACCCGGGCGCGCACCGAGCGCGCCAGCGCGCCGACGTTCGTGAGCGCGGCGCGTTTGTACTCGGCCGCGACGGCCGGTGACACGTTGCGCTCCAGCACCGCCGCCTGGGAGCTGGTCAGGTCGCACAGGACCGGGCGGTCCGCCAGCGAGCCGGCGATCACCGCCGCCACCCGGTCGCCCCGCTCGGCCGGCGGGGCCCCGGCGTCGACGCCCGCGGCGAGCGCGTCGTCCAGCGACTCCAGCCACTCCCGGCCGGCCACGTCCAGCAGTTCGAGGAGTACGGCCTCACGCGACTCGAAGTAGCGAAGGACGTTCGACTTCGCCAGCCCGACCCGCCGGCTCAGTTCGTTGAGGGTCACCTGGGCCACCGGCATCTCGGTGAGCATCGAGGCCGCCGTGTCGAGGATCGCCTGACGGCGCTGGGCGCGCTGCTCCTCGCTGCGCGCGCGCTGGAAGGTGTGTGCCATGGCACGAGTCTACAGACCTGCGGTCTGTTGTTATCGGACCGATGGTCTGCTAGCTTCGGAAGCAACAGACCGACGGTCTCTAAGGTCGTCGTCCTGGGTCGTGTCTTCAACAGTGGCGCCGTCCGCCCGCAGGGCGGGGCCCGTAGCGGCCGGCGCGGTGCGTCGCGAGGCGGAGGACCGGTCTCGTACCGGGCGTACCCGGCCGACTCCGACCACGCGGCGAGGTGCCGCGCCGGGCGTCGCGGGCCAGGCGGGACTCTGAAGACACGACCCGGTGTTCCCCCATGTCGGCGGCGCGCCGTCCGCACCTCACCCGAAGGAGTCGCCATGTACACCGTCCCCGACCAGACCGGCAGACACGCCGTCGTCACCGGCGCCAACAGCGGCACCGGCAAGGAGGCCGTCCGGCGGCTCGCCGACGCCGGGGCGCACGTCGTCATGGCCGTCCGTACGCCCGCCAAGGGCGAGCGGGCCCGCGACGAGATCCTGGCGCGGCACCCGCACGCCCGCCTCGACGTGCGCCGTGTCGACCTCGCCGATCTGGCGTCCGTCAAGGAGTTCGCCGACGGGCTCATCGCCGACGGCACCCCTCTCGACCTGCTGGTCAACAACGCGGGAGTGATGGCACCGCCCTCCCGGCTTGAGACGGTCGACGGCTTCGAGCTCCAGATGGGCAGCAACTTCCTCGGCCCGTTCGCCCTGACCGTACGGCTCCTGCCGCTCCTGCTCGCCGCCGGGTCCCCGCGGGTGGCGACCATGAGCAGCGGCACGGCCAACTACGGCCGGATCGGTTTCGCCGACCTCCAGTGGCGGAGCAGGCACTACAGCCCCAACCGCTCCTACGCGCAGTCCAAGCTCGCCGACCTCATCCTGGCCAGGCAGCTCGCCCGCGTCTCCGCCGAGCGCGGCTGGAACCTGCTGAGCACCGCCGCGCACCCCGGCTACACCCGCACCAACCTCCAGACGGCGGGCGCCGGCCTCGGCTCCGGCAGGATGACCGTCACACGGCTGCTCACCAAGATCGAATTCCTGCCCTCGCAGGACGCGGAGCAGGGCACCGAACCCCTGCTGTACGCCGCGACCAGCCCCGATGCGGAGGCGGCCGGCTACTACGGCCCCGGCGGACGCTTCGGTCTGGTCGGTCCCACCGTGCCGGCGCGCGTCACCCGCAGGGCGCTCGACGACGCGCTCAACGCGCGGCTGTGGGCGGAGGCCGAACGCCTCACCGGGGTCGCGCTCCCCGCGCACGCCGCCTGAGCGGCGATCCGCTTCCGGTTCCTCCGGAAGTATGAACCGTCCCACGGGATGGGTAGTTCACGCGGCAGTGCCCGACGAGACGGTCTGGTCTAGACCGCCTGCTACCGTCGGCCCGGAGGAGAGAGCCGTGAGCGTGGCCGCACACCACGCGCGGACGCAGAGAGCGATCGAGCGACAGGGGACAGCCAGTGGACGGCACGAGCGACGGGCGGACCGGCGAACGGGCGGACGACCGGGCCGGAGAGGAGACCGGGGGGCCGGCCGGCGAGCGGGTCTTCATCGGGTCGTTCACCTCGGCGGGCGGTCGCGGCATCATCGCCGCCACCGTTGACCCGGCCACCGGCTCCCTGACGGAACTCGGCGCCACCGACGCCCTCGCCGACCCCTCCTACCTGGCCCTCGCCCCCGACGGCTCGGTCCTCTATGCCGTCTCCGAGGCGGAGGAGGGCGCCGCGGCCGCCTTCGACGTCACGCCTCCCGCGTCCGGCGGGACGCGGGCACCACGGCTGCTGGGCGAGCCGGTGGCGGTCCGCGGATCGGGCCCCACCCATCTCACCCTCGCCGCCGGACACCTGGTGACCGCGAACTACGGCTCCGGCAGCGTCACCGTCCTGCCCGTCCGCGCCGACGGCACCCTCGGCGCCGCCGCCGGGATCCTCCAGCACGAGGGCGGCGGACCCGACACCGACCGCCAGGAGGGCCCGCACGCCCACCAGGTGCTGCCCGACCCGGGCGGACGCTGGCTGCTCGCCGTCGACCTGGGCACCGACTCCGTACGCACGAGCGCCGTCGACCCCGGCAGCGGCGACATCACACCGCACGGCGAGACCGCGCTGCGCCCCGGCACCGGCCCGCGCCATCTCGCCTTCCACCCGGCGGGCACCCACGCGTACGTGCTCAACGAACTGGAGCCGACGCTCACGGTCTGCCGCTGGGACACCGACAAGGGCACGCTGGAGCCGGTCGGGGAGGCACCCGTCCTGCCGGACGGTGCGGGCGAGGGGAACTACGCCTCCGGGACAGTCGTCTCGCACGACGGCGCGTACCTCTGGGCCGCGGTGCGCGGACACGACAGCATCGCCGTCCTGGCGCTCGACGAGAGCCGGGAGAAGCCCGTTCTGGTCACCACCGTCGACTGCGGCGGACGCTGGCCCCGCGACCTCACGCTGGACCCGGCGGGACGCCGACTCTATGTGTCGAACGAACGCTCCGGCGACGTGACCTGGTTCGACATCGACCCGGCGACCGGGGTGCCGGCCCGTGCCGGCTCGTTCGGCGCGCCCGCCGCCTCGTGCGTGATCTTCGGCTGAGGCCGGCCGCCGACTCCCACGGACCACGCCACCAACCCACCCGTCGAACGGGTCGCGCCGGACGGGCCACAGCCCGTCCGGCGCGCGGGACCGAACCGGTCAGCGCGCCGGTGACCCCTGCGTCTGTGCCGAGATGCCCAGCGCGCTCGTGTACTGCGACAGCACCAGCTTGCCGACCGCCGGGTACGCGCCGAGCGGCTCGGACGCGGCGCAGTCGGCCTCCTTCAGCGCGACGTCGAGCAGGCCCCCGGGCAGCTCGGGTCCGATCAGGTACGGCGCCAGCGCGAGCTGCGTCGAACCGGAGTCGCGCAGCTGCGCCGCGACGGCCGCTACCGCGCCCTCGTCGTCGAGCGCCGCCGCCATCACCGGCACGGCGAGGCGCGCGGCCAGCAGCATCCCGGTGATCCCCGCCGCCTGGACGGCCTCGTCGCCGCCCACTGTGGCGAGGATGATGCCGTCGGCGGCCGTCGCCACCGTGAAGAGCCTCGCCCGGTCGGCGCGGGCCAGACCCGCTTCCGACAGACGCACGTGGAGCGCCTCGGCGAGCAGCGGGTGCGGACCGAGGACATCGGTCGTCTCCGCCACGGCCTTGCTGTCGACAACGGCCTGACGTATGCGCCTGACCAGGGAGTTGTCGGGACCCGCGAGCAGCGGCACGACAACCGCGGAGATGCCCTCGGGCTCGTCGGCCTCACGGCCGGCCGCCTTCGCCAGCTCGTAGCGCTCGACACGCTGCTCGGCGGCGTGGGCCAGGACGGTGCCCAGCGCGGGGTACTCGTCGTCGTCGCCGTCCAGATAGCCGATCCGGGCGTCGAGGCCGGGCAGTTCGGAGCGGGCGATGCTGACGACCTCCTCGCCGAGGCTCCGCACCTCGGGGCTCGGGTCGCCGGGCATCGCCAGGACCAGCGCGGGCGCGCCCTCGGGCGCCGCCACGGGCTCGGGTCGACGGTGCCGCCCCGACTGTCGAGGTCGGGGCATTCGTACAGGCAGGCCGGGTGCCGGCCCAGTGGGGGAGCTCATGGCGCCGAATGCTACTGGTTTTGTGGGGTCGGCTGTTCGGGGAGGGGCCGGTCGTGCGTCATCTGTCCATATTTTTTCGATATGTTGCTTAGTGCTTATTCATCCCGCTCTGTCGGGGCGGTCAACAGTCGCCCGTCGCGCGGCAGTCGGAGCGACCCTGTCGCGAGGGCCGCGGCGATCCGGAGCGCGCCCGTCAGCGGATCGCCCTCGGCCGCCACCGTCCTGGCGCCCGGCAGCCGGTCGGCCAACTCGGCACGCAGCGGTACGAGCAGTGGGTCCCCCATCTTGAACAGCCCACCCGTCAGGGCGACTTCGGCTCCCTCGACCTGTGGACACACGGCGACGGCCGCGTCCGCGACATGCCTCGCCGCCTCGGCGAGGATCTCCGCGGCGACCGGGTCCCGGGGGGCGCAGCGGGCGACCTCGGGGGCGAACGAGGCGAGGACGGCGGGCCGGTCGGTACGCGGATAGAGGAGCCCCGGCATGTCGGGTGCGGGGCCGAACACGGTTTCCATCCGGGACAGCAGTGCGGACGAACCGCCGCGCCGGCCGTCGTGCGCGCGCATCGCCGCCGCAAGCCCCGCCCGGCCGATCCAGGCGCCGCCGCCGCAGTCGCCGAGGAGGTGTCCCCAGCCGTCCGCGCGCCGCCAGGCGACCAGATCGGTACCGAGCGCGATCATGCCCGTCCCGGCGGCGACGACGGCGCCCGGCCGCTGGCCGAGCGCCCCCGCGTAAGCGGTGACCGCGTCGGCGGCGAGCGCCAGCCGCCTCACGCCCAGGGCGCCTTCCAGCGCGGCGGGCAGCGCGGCGCGGAGCCCGTCGCCGAGCGTCGCCATACCGGCCGCGCCGATCGCGACGGCCTCCGGAGCCCCGGCGCCCGCCCGCGCGAGCAGCGTCTCCGCGGCGGGCAGCAACTGTTCCAGCAGATGGGCGGGGTCGATGCCCGAGGGGCCGGTGCGGACCGGTTCGGTGGAGACGGCGGTGCCGATCGCCCGGACCGGTGTCCCCCCTTCCGCCGGGGTGCCCGCGGCCGGGTCCGCCGAACCGAGGGCGATCCGCAGACCGGACCCGCCGGAGTCCACACCGAGGACCCGGATCACGGCAGTTGCCCGTCGACGGGCCGGGCGCGCCGCGCGGCCGGGGAGGGCGGCGCCACCGTGAGGACAGGGAGTCCGGCGCCCGCGATCCCGGAACAGGGGGCCGGGCGGGCATGGTGACGGGCGGTCGGCGGAGCGGGCGCTGGACGCATGGTGCTCCCCTCTCTTCCCTCCGGCGGGCGCGAGATCCGCCCGCGTGGCGCGGTGGTCCCGGCGATGACGAAGAGTAGCGCGCCTCGGAGGTGATCTTCGTTCGAGGGACTTTCCCCGTCGATAACACAAGTAGAGTGATCACCGTGGCACCTCGACCTTTGCACGAGCTCGTCGAACCCGGATGGGCGAGAGCTCTCGAACCAGTGGCCGAACGCGTCGGAGCCATGGGGGACTTCCTCCGGGCCGAGATCGCCGCAGGCCGGACGTATCTGCCGGCGGGCCCGAACGTACTGCGCGCCTTCCAGCAGCCCTTCGACGACGTACGAGTCCTGATCGTCGGGCAGGATCCCTATCCCACCCCGGGAATGGCCATCGGGCTCAGCTTCGCCGTCGCCCCCGAGGTGCGTAATCTCCCGGGCAGCCTGGAGAACATCTTCCTGGAGATGCATCGCGACATCGGTACGCCGAGACCCTCCAACGGTGATCTGACGCCGTGGGCGCGGCAGGGCGTGCTGCTGCTCAACAGGGCCCTGACGACGGCCCCGCGCAAGCCGGCGGCGCACCGCGGGAAGGGCTGGGAAGAGGTCACCGAGCAGGCCATCCGGGCCCTGGTGGCGCGGCACAAGCCGCTGGTCTCGATCCTCTGGGGACGTGACGCGCGCAATCTGCGGCCGCTGCTGGGGAACCTTCCGGCGATCGAGTCCGCGCACCCGTCCCCGATGTCGGCCGACCGCGGTTTCTTCGGCTCGCGTCCCTTCAGCCGGGCCAACGACCTGCTCATCGGCCAGGGTTCGCAGCCCGTGGACTGGCGACTGCCCTGAGTCCCCGCGCCGCCACGGGCCCCGACGGCTTGGCTACGCTGCGCGGATGCACGCGGAGAAGAGTGATCTGACAGGGCGGGCGCGGCTGCGTGAGGCGGCGTTCGAGTTGTTCGCCGAGCGGGGGTTCGAGGCGACATCGACGCGGGCGGTGGCCGCGGCGGCGGGGCTGTCGCCCGCGCTGGTGACGCGGCACTTCGGGTCGAAGGACGGACTGCGCGCGGCCGTCGACGAGCACGTACTCGGCCGGATCTCCCGGCAGTTGGAGCAGGCCGACCCGGACGCCGGAGTGATGGAGTCGCTGGGGGAGGTCTCGGCCCGGTTGTTCGGGGCGGACCCCGTCCTGCGCGGATATCTGCGACACGCCCTGCTGGAGGGGAGCGAGGCGAGCGCAGCCCTGTTCGGGCGGCTGCTGAGCGGCGCCGGCGCCGAGCTGGAGCGGCTGACAGCGGCTCGCGGCGGCGGCGCGACCGCCGACCAGGACTGGGCGCCGTTCCAGATGCTGTGTCTCGTCCTCGGACCCCTGCTGCTGGAGCGGGTGATGCAGCCCGGTCTCGATGAGCCGGTCTTCGCGCCCGACATCCTGGCGCGGCGCAGCGAGGCCAATCAGCGGCTCCTCCTGTACGGCTTCTACGGCTCTCCGGAGGGTGGGAACGGGGGCTGACACCAGTGCGAGGTGTACGCATGTTGAGGAAGCTATTCGCATGCACACCGACGCTTCCGGGGCCCCGCACCCCAGGACACCCGCATCGCTCCGTCTCGCCTGGCTGGACAACCTCCGGATCGCCCTGACCGCGCTGGTCGTCGTCCACCACGCCGCGCAGCCGTACGGCCCGCCGGACTGGTGGTACGTCGAGGGCGGGCCCCGGAACCAGGCGCTCGCCACGCTCTCGGCCGTCGACGGGGCCTTCTTCATGAGCCTGTTCTTCTTCGTCTCCGCGGTCTTCGTGCCCGCCTCGTACGAGCGGCGCGGTGGATGGCCCTACGTGAAGGGCCGGCTGGTCAGGCTCGGCGTTCCGGTGGTGGTGGGCGCGCTGACGATCGTCCCGGGCCTGATGTACGCGTACTACGTCCACCACCGCGGCTACGCGCCCATCCCCTTCGGCCGCTACTTCACCGATGTGTACCTCGGGCTGGGGGACAAGCCTGCCGACTGGACGGGACCGTCGTGGCCGGACCTCCAGTTCGGGCATCTGTGGTTCGTCCAGAACCTCCTCGTCTACACCCTCCTGTACGTGCTGTGCCGCTCGGCGGCCGGGCCGCTGCGGCGCCGCGACGGCCGGCCCGCCCGCCTTGACGTCGAAGCGCCGGCGCCGGGGCACCGGGCGCTGCTCGCCCTGACGGCCGGGACCGCCGTCGCGACCTTCCTGATCCGGCTGGAGTACCCGCTGGACACCTGGGTGCCGGTCCTGGACCTCCTCCAGACGGAGCCCGCCAGACTCCCGCAGTACGCGGTGTTCTTCACGCTCGGCGTGCTCGCCCACCGGCACGACTGGCTGGGCCGGTTCCCCGCCAGTACCGGATGGGTGTGGCTGGGGGGCGGACTGCTCGGGGTGGCCCTGCTGTTCGCCGTCGGAGCGGACGCGTCCTCTTTCGGACCGGGCGGGCTCGACGGTCCGTCGGCGCTCTGGGCTGTCTGCGAGAGCGCCCTGTGCGTGGCGCTGTGTGTGGGACTGCTGACCCTGTTCCGGGAGTGCGCCGGCGCGACCGGGCCGCTCCTGGTGGAACTGGCGGCGGGCGGCTACGCCGTCTACATCATCCATCTGCCGCTGGTGGTGACGGTGCAGTACCACCTGTCGGGACGGGGGCTGTCCGCCGCTGCCGCGTGGGCGACCGCGGCGATCACCTGCGTTCCGGCGGCGTTCCTGCTCGCGGCGGGGATACGCCGACTGCCGCTGCTGCGCCGGGTGTTGTGAGCCGGAGCGGTGGACGGCGAGGACAAGACACGGACCGGCCGAAGCGGGCGACGACAGCGGGCCGGATCTCCGCTTTCGTCCGCCGGCCGGCAGATTCTCGGCGTTCTCAGGCATAGGTCGCGAGAGACGGGGCACCCGTTGTGGCGGCATCGGCGCTGAGGGATCCGATGGAACGCGGCCCGGGGGATCGGGTGCACGAACGCGATTCCTCGCCCATTGCCCTGCCCCGGCCCGTCAGGACCGGAGGACGACAGGACATCCGCAACGGCGCGGAACAGCTGGCTCTGTCTGCCTTGTTGGCGAGAACACCCCACGACGAGGAGGGCATCTGCCCATGCACGCCCAGGCCACAGCAGCTCTACCGAAGAACATGACGTTCGAGCGGATGCTTGAGACGGTGCGTTACGAAGGCGCTTACCCCACCCGGGAGCGCGCCGAGGAGTCGGTGACCGCCGTTCTGACCGCCCTCGGAGGGCAGCTCGCCGGCGGCGAACGCTCGTCCCTCGCCGTCCGGTTGCCCGCCCAGGCCGCCCGTCTGCTCAGCGCCGACGGACCGGCCGAGCCCCTCAACGGCCAGGAGTTCGTGAAGGAACTGGCCGCGCGCACCGGCGGCACCACCGCCACCACCCGCTGGGACACCAGCACGGTCCTCACCCTCGTCGGCCGCCTCGCCGGGAGCGATGTCCTCAGCCGAGTCCTGGCACAACTGCCGCCGGGCTACGCCCTCCTGTTCGGCCGCGCCGAACTCACCCAGGCGGCGCGGCAGAAGCCGGTGACCGCCACCCTGCCCGCGGCTTCCCAGGTGCTGAACCGGGCGCCGAAGGACCTGACCACAGCGGGGAGTTGACCGGCGGCCGGTGGTCTCGACGCGGCCGGCTGAACGAACTCCGCCGTGTTCCGCCGTCGGCTACCCGGTGTTGTCGTGAGGGAGACGGTCGGTACGGCGGGTGACGGCGCGCCGCGGCGCGGCGAGTGACCGTCCGCGGTCGCTCGCCCCGCTCCGCCCCGCCGCGCGGCCCGCGCAGACATGTCAGAGACGGATCTGCTCCGTGGACGGGAACGAACGCGGTCAGGAGACGTCTACCGGTCGGGCGGCCCGGCCGCCCCGCGCGCCGCGGCCAGCAGCCCGTCCCAGTCCGGGATCTTCACCGACCGGCGCCCCAGCGACGCCCCGAGCGCCGACTCCGCGTCCTCGATCGCCAGCCAGCCCGGCCACTCGACGGGACGGTGCCCGTCCGCCCGGAGCGCGTCGACCGGGTCCCGCGCGATCCGGCGCCCGGCCAGCCGCGGCGCGTCGGCCAGGAGTGAGACCACCGTCTCCTTCGCACAGGCGCGGTTCGTGCCGATCACCCCCGTCGGGCCCCGCTTGATCCATCCCGCCACGTACTCGCCCGGCGACGCCGCCTCACCCCGCACCACCCGCCCCGCCAGATGCGGCACCGTGCCCGACGTCTCGTCGAACGGCAGCCCCGCGAGCGGCACCCCGCGGTAGCCGACCGCGCGCAGTACGAGCCCTGCCTCGATCTCCTCGTAGCTCCCGGTGCCGCGCACCCCGCCCGACCCGTCCGGCGCCGTCCGCTCGAACCGTACGGCCGTCACCCGTCCCTCGCTTCCCAGCAACTCCACCGGACGCAGGAAGAACCGCATATGGATACGGCGCGCCCGGCCCTGATCGGGCATCCCGGCCCAGCCGCGCACGACCTCGATGTTGCGCCGGTTCACGGCGGCGAGCGGTTGGGCAAAGAGCCCCGGCGCCCGCTCCGGCCCGGCGGTGCCGGTGAGCGGCACCGGGGCGTACGCCGGGTCGAGCGCCAGGTCGGCGGGCTCCACCCGTACCTCTGCCGCGGGCAGCGCGCCCAGTTCGCGCAGCTCCTTCGTCGTGAACTTCGCCTGCGAGGGACCCCGTCTGCCCACCATGTGCACGTCGCGGACCGCGCTCCCGGCCAGCGCGCCGAGCGCCGGGTGCGGTACGTCCGTCGGCTTGAAGTCCTCCGCGCCACGGGCCAGGACACGCGCGACGTCGACGGCGACGTTGCCCACGCCGATCACCACGACCGAGCGGGCGCCGAGGCCGAAGCCGGCCGGCGCGGCGTCCGGGTGCGCGCTGTACCAGGAGACGAAATCGGTCGCGGAGTGGCTGCCCGCCAGCTCCTCCCCGGGGATGCCGAGCCGGCGGTCCCGGGCGGCGCCGACGCAGTAGACGACCGCGTGGTACAGACCGAGCAGCCGCTCGGGTGTGAGGCCGTGCGCGCCGATCTCCACATTGCCGAGGAAGCGGACACGGTCGTGCTCCAGCACCGAACGCAGCGTGTTCTGAAGCGATTTGATCTTCTCGTGGTCCGGTGCGACGCCGTAGCGCACGAGTCCGTACGGGGCGGGGAGCCGGTCCAGGACATCCACGAGGATGCCGGGGACCAGCGGCTGCTGGACGAGGGCCTGGGCGGTGTAGACCCCGCTGGGGCCCGATCCGACGACGGCGATGCGCAGCACGGCGCACTCCTTCCGGCGAGAGGCTTTCCAGCATCGCACCGGTTGGTGGAGCCGGGGAGGAGCGGCGCCGCCGCCTTCTGGAGAAGCGCCGCCGCCGGGGGTACGGCAGTGCGCTGACCGAGTGCGATGCGCGCCGAGGCGTGTGTACCACGGCGATAAGGGAGAATTGCCTGATTAAGTGGTGAATGTGTCAGAACTTGAGATGACTTCCGCCGATGAGCCCGCGACGCCCGTCTGGCCCCGGTGGGAGGTGCAGGGATACGGAACGGTCAGCTGCGACACGCCGCCCGGTGGCCGCTGTGAGCTTCCGCCGGACGCGCTGGTACCGCCCTGGGTCGACATCCGGCTGACATTCGCCGACGGGGCCCGCGTCGATGTGCTCGCCGTGCCGCGGGACGGCGTGATCGCCGTCGAGGAGGCACGCGCCGATCCGCCGCTGCCGCTGGACGAGCTGACCGAACTGGGCGCCTGGATCGAGGCGCCGCTCGCGTACGCCCGCGGCGTGGTGGCGGGGCAGCACCATGTGGAGGTCGCGCCGCTCACCGGTGGCGCCGTGGCGACCGGCCCGTCCGCGTCCCCGTCCGGGGCCGCCCCGCCCCGTACACGTGACACGGCGGTCGCCGTCGTGGCCGAGGACGAGGGGTACGAGTACGAGGGCGGCGCGCCGGACGCCGGCGTGCGGTTCCCTGCGGAGGAGGAGCCCGCGCCCGTCGGCCGGCACCGGGCGGACGACTCCGTGTCGTCCGCCCGCGCGGACCGGCGCGGGGTCGCGGCGACGTACCGCAGGGCGCAGCAGTTGGGCCAGGACCCGGTCCTGGTGGTGATGTGCGCGACGGGGTACGGGCGCCGCGAGTCGCTCAGCCTGATCGCCAGTGCCCGCGACGACGGATACCTGACGCCGCGTCACCGCCGCCACTGACCGCCCCGCGCGTCCGCCGCCCCGTGTGCCGGTCCCGGACGCCTACAGCGAGCGCATCCGGTTGATCTCGGACGTCTGCTGGGCGATCACGTCGCTCGCCATCTCTTCGAGCTGGACGTTGTTGCCGGCCGAGAGCGCGTCGGTCGCCATCGTGACCGCGCCCTGGTGGTGCGTGATCATGAGGCTGATGAAGAGTTCGTCGAACTCCTTGCCCTTCGCGGCGCGCAGCTTCGCGAGCTGGGCTTCGGTGGCCATACCCGGCATGTCCATCGCGCCGTGGTCGTGGCCCCCTTCCCGCTTCGCCTTCTCCTCGCCGCCGTTGAGCTTCAGCCAGCCCTCCATGGCGCCGATCTCCGGCTTCTGCGAGGCGTTGATGCGCTCGGCGAGCCGCTTCACCTGGCCGGATCCGGCGCGGTCCGGGGCGAGATCGGTCATCACCAGCGCCTGGCTGTGGTGCTCGATCATCATCGTCGCGTAACCGAAGTCGGAGGAGTTGGGCGTGTTGTCCGGGATCTCCTTGGCCGCCTCCTCCGGGGAGAGGGTCCTGGACTTCTCACCGGGCTTGCCCGGAGCGACGATCTGCCCCGTCGCCCCGCTCTTGGTCTCGCTCCCGGCGCCGTCCTCCCCCGAGTCGCAGGCGCCCAGGGCGAGTAGGGCGGCGAGGGCCGAGGCAGCCACGACAGGCCGGAGGGCACGCGGACTCCTGGTCCGGATCAACACGGTGACCTCCTGGGGTGCTTGACGTGTATCTGGCATCTGGTTAGGGACTTTCCTAACACGCCTACGGACACGAGTGATCGAAAACTTTCATTACATCTAGGTTTCCATCTGTTGTGATGTACATGAGAAGGACGATACTGCCCAGGTCCGTAAGCCGTTCAACTGAGAACGGATACAAGGGAGGACGCAGTGACTTCGTTGCACACCACGCGGGTGCGGCGCAGACGTCTGGGCGTCGCAGCAGCCGCTGCCGCCGGGCTCTTCGCCACACTGCTGGCCGCCGGACCGGCGGTCGCCACACCCGACCCCGGTGACAAGCCGGCCAAGGAGGAGACCTCCAAGAGCCAGCGGGCCGAGGCCAAGAAGGCCATCGAGAACAACGACATACCCGGTGTGGACGAGATCATCCACAGCGACAACATGAGCCATGTCGCCAACGTCCCCAAGGAACACCTCAAGGGGACCAACTCGGACATCGCCTTCCAGGGGAAGTACGCCTTCTCCGGCAACTACGACGGCTTCCGGATCTTCGACATCAGCAAGCCGTCGAAGCCGAAGACCGTCGCCCAGGTCCTGTGCCCCGGTGGCCAGAACGACATCTCCGTCTCGGGCGACCTGCTCTTCCTGTCGACGGACGCCTCGCGCAGTGACAACTCCTGCTCCAGCGTCTCGCAGCCGGCGACGGAGAAGTCCTCCTGGGAGGGCATGAAGATCTTCGACATCAGCGACAAGCGGAACCCCGAGTACGTCGCGGCCGTCGAGACCGCGTGCGGCTCGCACACGCACACGCTGGTGCCCGAGCGCAAGAACGTGTACGTGTACGTCTCCTCGTACTCGCCCAGCGCCACGTTCCCGGACTGCCAGCCGCCGCACGACGGCATCAGCATCATCAAGGTGCCCCGCAAGGCGCCCGAGCAGTCGAAGCTCGTCGACTTCTCCGTCCTCTTCCCGGACGGCGGCAACCCCGGCGCGCCCACCAACCCCGGCGTCTCGGCGACCACCGGCTGCCACGACATCACGGTGCTCCCGTCCAAGGACCTGGCCGCCGGTGCCTGCATGGGTGACGGCATCCTGTTCGACATCAAGGACCCGGAGAAGCCGCGGGTCATCGACCGCGTCCAGGACAACGTCAACTTCGCCTTCTGGCACTCGGCCACCTTCAACCAGCGCGCCAACAAGGTCGTCTTCACCGACGAGCTCGGCGGCGGCGGCGCGGCCACCTGCAACGAGGAGATCGGCCCGAAGCGCGGCGCCAACGGCATCTACGACATCCTCGGCAAGGGCGACAAGCAGACGCTGAAGTTCAAGAGCTACTTCAAGATCGACCGCCCGCAGGCGGACGCCGAGGTGTGCGTGGCGCACAACGGATCGCTGATCCCGGTCAAGGGCAAGGACATCATGGTCCAGGCCTGGTACCAGGGCGGCATCTCGGTCTGGGACTTCACCAACTCCTCGAAGCCGAAGGAGATCGGCTACTTCGAGCGGGGCCCGGTCACCCTCGACCAGGTCACCACGGCCGGCCCCTGGTCGGCGTACTACTACAACGGCTACATCTACTCGAACGACATCGCCAAGGGTCTGGACGTCATCAGGCTCGACGACCGCCGGACGGACGAGGCGAAGCGGGTGAAGATGGACGAGCTCAACGTCCAGACGCAGCCCGACTACTTCGAGGACTTCTGAGTCACCGAGGACTTCCCGGTCGCCGGGGACGGCTGAGTCCCCGGTGATTCCCCGAGTCCTCGGGATTCCGGGCCGTCACGCGTTCCGCCGGGCGGGCTCCCCGCCCGGCGGAACGGCGTACGCCGGGTCCAGGCCGAAGCGGTGGAACAGCTCGCCCCGCAGGCTGGCCAGCGGCATCGCCGCCCCCGGCAGCAGTATCGCGAACACCGCGCCCATCATCAGCGCGCGCAGCAGCGGATATTCGCTGTCCACGTCCTTCGATCCGTAGCGCACCATCGTCTCGCGCAGCAGTTCCGCGAGCCGCTGCTGCTCCGGGCACTGGACGAAGCCCTCGGCCTGGAGAATCCCGGCCATGTGGGCACGCATCACCACCGGGTGGTCGACCGTGAGGCCGAGTACGGCGTCGATCGCCCGCGCGAGCAGCTCCCGGCCGTCGTCGGTGCGGGGCTCGCGCTCCAGGGCCGCCGCCAGGGTCAGATGCATCAGCCGGTGCACGGCCGACTGGAACATCGGGCGCTTTCCGGGGAAGTAATACGAGACCAGTCCGCGTGCCGCACCCGCCCGGTCGGCGATGTCGGCCAGCGTCGTTCCGTCGAATCCCCGCTCCTCGACGAGGTCCACCGTGGCCTGCAGAAGCCGTTCGCGGGAACGCCGGCGAAGTTCTTCATTGACCGATGGGCTCCGCGGGGACATGCTGGACTCCTGCGTTGACTGGCTCTTAGCCAGTATACTCGGCACGTCCCCGCGGACCGCCCATCGGGCCTGGTCGGCGTGGGTGAAGGCTGTCCGTCTTGGGCGACGCGGGGGATCGCCCAAGACGGACAGTGCTACCACTGTCCCGTTCGGGGACAGTGACGGTACGTCAGGCCGTGCAGTACTGCGACTCCTTGCCGATGGACCGGTACATGCAGTCGGCGTTCTCCAGGAGCTGGAGCACCGCGTCCCGGTTGCGGCTGGTCTCGCGCTCGATCACCTCGTCGGGCGGGTAGAACCCACCGCCGCCGGCGCTGCCCGGGTACATCTCGAAGGTGTACGCGAAGACCTTCTGGTTCCCCCACAGCCAGTCGTCGATCGATCCGTCCGTGATGTAGAGGTCGCTCGCCTGCTCCGCGGTGTAGCCGTTGCTCGCCGCCATCTTCCCGCCGACCGCCGCGAAGGCGTTCCGGTCGTCGATCGTCATACCGGGAGCGGTGTCGGCCCGCGTGTAGCCGTACGGCCACAGCACCAGCTCGCTGTATGTGTGGAAGTCGATCGCCGCCTTGATCTGCTGCTTGCCGCCGACGACCCGGCTGCGCGCGAAGTCCGCGACGACCTTGACCTCCGGGGCGGACTCGGCGCGCGCGCCTCGGTACGTCTCGGAGCCGGGGGTGCCGGATGAGCCGCCGCAGCAGCCCCACTGGTAGGCCCAGTTGCGGTTCAGGTCCGTACCGATCGCCGAGGAGCCGGAGTTGGGCTGGCGGTTCAGCCGCCAGCTCCGGTAGGAACCGGTCGCGATGTCGTACTCGCCGCCGTCCGGATTGACGTCCGGGACGATCCAGATCTCCCGGTTGTTCACGGCGTTGGTCACCCGTGAGTCGGTGCCGTAGGTGTTGCCCAGCTCCCGGATCAGATACAGCGCCATCTCGACGGTGAGGTGCTCGCGGGCGTGCTGGTGGTGCGTGAACAGCACCTCGGGCTCGTTCTCGTCCGCCGTCACGTTGTCGCTGATCTTGACGGCGATGATGTCCCGGCCCTGGTAGCTCTTGCCGATGACGCGCTTGCTGATGAGGTCGGGGTGAGCCGCGATCCGCTGGTTGATCTCGGCGTTCATCTCGGCGTAGTTGTGGTATCGCGAGTCGGCCGACGGGAAGTCGAACGGCTCGGCGGCCCTGCCGTTCGTCCGGGCGGGCGGGCCGGGCAGCACGTCGAGCCGGTAGCCCTCCGCGCGCAGCTGCCGCGCCTGGCTGTCGGTGGCGCTGACGACCGTCGAGCGCTCGCCCGCCTCGTCCACCGATACGCCGGCGGAGGCGAGGGCGGTACGCCCCATGACGTCGGCCACGCCGGGTATCTCGTACTGCCGGACGCGCTCTTCGGCGGCCACGGGCGCCTCGGGTGCGGGCTTCGGATCCGGGGGCGCCGCCTCGGCCGTGAAGGGGACGGCCACGGCGAGCGCCAGCATGGCCGCGAGGGTGGCGGCCTTCCATCTGGCCTCGCGTGCGCGAAGTCGCATGTTCTCTCCTGGATGGGGAGTCGTGTGGGGGGCTCGGCCGCCGTACGTGCCGTGCGGCGGCCGGCTGTTCGCGCCACATGGTGGAGTGCTGACATGATCCGGTCAAGTGGCGAACTTCGGCCATCGGGACCGGTACCCGCGCATCACCCGCCACCGACCCCTGGAGGGGGGCGCGGCGGCCGTCTCCCGGGCGCGGGTGCCCGGTGGGACCGGGGCGGCCCCGGTGACTGTCGGGGCGGGGCGGGACCGTGCCGTCGGCGCGTACGGCGGGGGAGCCGTCCAGGGCCCCTGTCGTGGCCTCCGGGACGATCCGGGAGGACCTGAGACCCCGGACGAGCCGTTCCCGTGCCTCAGGGCGGCCTGCGCGCCCCCCCCCGCGTGCCCGCGTCCCGTCGCCGCCGCCCCCTCGTGCCCACCGGCGGCCCCCCCCCACGAGGCGGCCGACGCGGGCGCGGGCATCACACAGCGGGGCGGGCGCCCGGCCCGCCCCGCAGTGCGCCGTGAGGCCCGAAGGAGTCGTCCGCCGCCCCTGGGCGGGGGTCTCAGCGGGTGAGGGCCAGAACGGGCCGCAGGCCCGACGGGCGTTCCTCCACCGGCAGATGGTCGACGAAGTGCACCGCGCAGCCCAGTTCGGCCGCGCCGCCGTCCGCCTTCCGGTCGTCCCCGACCATCAACACGTCGCGCGGATCCTGTCCGACGGCCTCACAGGCCGCGCCGAAGAGGCGTGCGTCCGGCTTCTGGACGCCGTGCTCGTACGACAGCACATAGGCGTCGACGAAGTCGTCCACGCCGTGGGCGCGGAAGACCGGACGCAGGTCCCAGCCGATGTTGCTGATCACGCCGACCCCGATGCCCTCCCGCTTGAGTGTGCCCAGCACCTCCGCCGTGTCGGCATAAGGGCGCCAGGCGTCCGGTGTCCGGTGGCGTTCGTAGAGCGCGTCGTACAGCCGCGGGTCCGGCAGCGCGACCCGCCGGGCGAGACCGGTGTACGCGGCCCTGTGCCGCTCGGCGCTCTCGTCGCGCGTGGCCCAGAGCCCCGCCAGCTCCGGCGGCACCTCCTGCGGTGAGGGACCGCCGGGCAGGGCCCCCGCCACGGCGAGCTCGACCGCGTACCGCCGGACCTCGGCGGGCGGCACGTGAACGCTCAATTCGTCGAGTGCGGACCGGAGCCAGGATCCGGCCGATTCGATGCGGAACAGAGTCCCCGAGAAGTCGAAAAGCACACCCTTGATCTTCATGGACCCGATCCTTGCCGGGTCACCGCCACCGGGACAAGGCCCGTCCTCCGTACGTGGCGACGGAGACGGCCACCAGGCACGCCCCGAACAGCCAGCCCGCCACCACGTCCGAACTCCAGTGCACCCCCAGCCAGACCCGGGTGAAGCCGACACCGAGCACCGACACCGCCCCCACCGTCACCGCGACGCGCCACAGCGGGCCGCTCAGGCCGTGCGTGCGCAGCAGCCACAGCAGCATCCCGACGGTGACGGTCGCGGTCATCGCGTGGCCCGAGGGGAACGCCGCGAAGTGCGCCGAGTCGACCGGGTCGGGCCATTGGGGGCGCTCGCGGCCGACGGCCGACTTCAGGCCCTGCGACACCAGGGCGCCCACCAGGCTCGTCAGGGCGACCCAGCAGGCGAGCAGCCGCTCACGGCGGAACCAGAGGACGAAGAAGGCGACGGCGGTGAGCAGACGCATCGTCCAGGGGTCCCACACCCAGTCCGTGAGGATCCGGTTCGCGTGGGTGAGCCCCGGTTCGGCCACCGCCCACCGGTGGAGCTCCAGCGAGACGGTCCGGTCCAGGGAGAGCAGCGGCCCCCACTCGGCGGCGACGAGTGCCAGCAGGATCAGGGAGGCCGCTCCGAGCACCGCGCCGACGCGGGCCGGCGTCACGGGTCCGGGCGGTGTGGACGGTGCCGGTGAGGCCGGTCGTGGCGCCGGGGGCACCGCGGGGGATTGCATGGGGAGATCCTTACGACGAAGGGCCCCGCCAAGCTATCCCAGCGCGCGTAGTGCCGGGATGAAGGCCACCACGACCGGAACGGCCGGCACCAGCGCCGCCGCGGCCGTGAGCCGCAGCCGACGGCCCGCCGTCAGCCGGGGGAGCGGTGTCAGCAGCCGGTCCACCCGCCGCGGCAACTCGCCGCCGGGCGTCGGGCAGGGGCCGAACACCCCGCGGTCCTGGTTCAGTTCGACCAGGGCCAGCGCGATCGTCAGTCGGCCGAAGCGGCGCGAGGCGACGTCGTCTGCGGCCAGTTCGACCAGGCGGTGCATCTCGGCCTGGAACGCGGCGAATACCGGTACCTGGGGGAAACCGTTGGCGAGCGCCGACGAGCAGTGCAGCAGCCAGTCGTGCCGGGCGCGGGCGTGACCCTGCTCGTGGGCCAGTACGGCATCGAGCTGACGGCCCTTGAGCCGTCGCAACGCGGCCGTGGTGATGACGAGTTGGGGTGCGGCGCCCGGCAGCCACCAGGCGCCCGGGCGCTCGCCCTCCAGGACGACCAGCGGGCCTTCACCGGGCTCCTCGCCGGGCAACAGCGGTGACCGCACGAGCAGTTCGCGGCGGCGCCGCCTGCGGCGCGTGTGCGCCCGGTGGATCTCGCGCGTGAGCATGGCGCCCGTCCACACCCCGCCGGCCGCCAGGATCACGGCCAGCGCCGCCGACCACGGGCGGTGTGTGCCGAGCGCGTACGCCTCGACGACCCCGCTCGGGGCGGGGGCGAAGACATGCCCCCGTACGGCCAGCCAGGCCGCCGCCGCGCTGAACGTCATGGCGAGCGCGAAGCAGAGCAGCACGGCGGCCACCACGCACTGCCAGACCCAGAGGGCCACCACCGGCTCGCGCTCGGGCCATTCGGCGCGGGCCAGCAGTCGCGGGGCGACCACGGCGGCCAGCGCACCGAGCGTCAGCAGCACGAGGGAGACCATCATGGTCGTCAGTTTATGAGTGCGGCGCCGCTCAGCGGGCCGGTCGCGGGCGTCAAGTGACGCAGGACACGGTCGTCGCGGGTGTCGTATCTGCCGGACGCGCCGGACGCGCCCCGCCGGGACGGTGTCCGCGTCGGCCGGTGGTCCTGACGCGTCACCGGTCCACGCGTCAGAGCGTGAGCAGCATCGCCAGCATCGCGATGCCCATGGAGAGCCGGCAGGCCAGCGCCAGCTCCGGCCGGTCCTCACAGACATCCGCAGCCGGGTCCCTCGCGGCGTCCGTCACGACACCCGTCGGCGCACCCGCCACCCCGACGTCCGCCGTGGCGCCACCGGCGGCACGGCCGTCGGCGACCGCCCCCACCGCGCCCCCGCCCTCCGCTGCCGTCACGCTCCGCAACGGGAGCAGCCGGGCGCCCGTCCACAGCACGTATCCCGCGTAGTAGATCAGCAGCACACCCGTGGCCAGCGGTGTCCCGCCCGCGCTGTGCGCGCCGTGCGTGCCGCCCGGCAGCAGGGCCATCGCCACCGCCATGTAGACCATGGCGAGCAGACCCACCAGATGGTGCAGATGGTGCGACGTCCTGCGGGCCGGTCCCAGCGCGCACAGCGCGGCGACCCCGAACACCGCCACGTACACCAGCCAGACCCAGCGCGGTGGTGTGACCACCGCGGCCGGTACGGCCATCGCCGCCATCCCGAACCCCATCAGGGCCTCGCCGCCCGCGGTGCCCTCCGCCGTGCCGCGTCCCGTACCGCGCCCCGTGCCCGTCGTCCGGAGCAGCCGGAGCAGGCAGTAGGTGCCGGCCGCCGCGCAGAGCGCCACGACCAGCCAGCCGGCCGTCGCCGGTCCGTGCACCGCGCACCTCCCACTCGCCCGGGTCCCGGCCTCGGGGCGGGTCCCGGTTCCAACGATGTCCACACAAACGGTGTCAACGGTGAAATGCCCCTGGAGTTCGAGGCGCACGCGAGCGCAGGGAGACACGGGGGGAGCGCACCGGGGGACACAGTCCGCTGTCAAGGGCGCGGAACCACGTGCTTATCGCATTCCGCTGGAAACGGAAAACGTGAAGAAATCAGGCGGACAGCCGGTCGCGCCGTTCTCCTCGCACGACCCGGGGACCGTCGACACCCGCTTCCGGTGGACGCGCGAGAAGAACTGCGACACCGCCGCACTCCAGCGCGCTGGGCACGGAAACCGGGCCCGGCGGCTCCGCGAGCACTCGACGGGGGCGCGCGGAGGCGGTCCTGAGTGGTGGGGGGGGGGGGGGGGGGGGGGGGGGGGGGGGGGGGGGGGGCGGGGGGGGGGGGGGGGGGGGGGGGGGGGGGGGGGGGCGGCGGGA
>NZ_JBVJNN010000004.1:171585-192677 GCF_055583685.1 Streptomyces sp. NPDC104581 | reverse complement strand
GCACCAAACACCCCCCCCGTCCCCCCCCTCCCCCTCCCCTCCCCCCCCCCCCCGCCCCCCTCCCCCCCCCCCCCCCCCCCCCCCCCCCCCCCCCCCCCACCCCCTGACCTGCCCGTGTGAAGTGGGGTTAGGCTCGGGCGCGCCGCCCCCCGCGGCTGAGATTCGGAGAACGCGCACCATGAACACCGCACCACACGCTCCCGCCCGCCTCACCTTCCGGGACGCCACGGCGGAGGACGTCGAGCCGCTCGTCGCACTCATAGAGGCCGCCTACCGCTCCAAGGGCGCCCGCGCGTCCTGGACCTCGGAGGCCGACCTGCTGGGGGGCCAGCGCACCGACGAGCGCGGTGTCCTCGAAGTGATCGAGGCGCCCGGCAGCCGGCTGCTGATGGCCGAGGCGGACGGGGCGCTGGTCGCCTGCTGCCAGCTGGAGCACCGCGGCCCCGCCGCGTACTTCGGCATGTTCGCCGTCCACCCGGACGGCCAGCGCGGGGGTCTGGGCAAGCGCGTCATGGCCGAGGCGGAGCGCCGCGCCGGGGCGGAGTGGGGCGTCGGCGAGATGCACATGACCGTGATAGTCCAGCGCGAGGACCTGATCGCCTGGTACGAGCGCCGCGGCTACCGCCGTACGGGAGTGCTGACCCCCTTCCCGTACGGCGACGAGCGGTTCGGCGTACCGCGGCGTCCCGACCTCGCGTTCGAGCTGCTGGTCAAGGCGCTGGACGACGACATCTGACCGACGGCGCCCGGTGAGGCGGCCATCTCCGGCACGGGACGCGCCGCCCCGGCCGCCGCGCGGGACCGTCAGGCAGTGAACCGGCCGGTGCGCCGGATCTCCGGGAAGTCGGTGGTCGCCCCGTCCAGGCCGAACGCCCTGACGAGCCGCAACTGCTCCGGTGTGTTCACCACCCAACCGATGACCCCCAGCTCCGCCGCGTGCGCGCGCTCGACGACCTCCAGCGTCAGCCGCCGGATGTTCAGAGCCAGCGAGTCCGCGCCCACCGCGACCGCCCGGTCGACCACGTCGGTGTCCCAGCGGCTGGCGATCAGCACCGTCCGTACACCCGGCACCAGGGCGGAGATCTCGGCGACGGCCTCGTCGTGGAACGAGGACACCTCCACCCGCCCCACCAGCTTGCGCCGGTGCATCACCTCGGCCAGCGCGCGGGCCGCCGCCACATCCTTGATCTCCGCCTGGAGCGGTGATCCCACCGCGTCCAGGACCTCCTCGAAGACCGGCACTCGCTCGCCCCGTCCCGCGTCGAGCTCCCGCAGCTCGGCGAGGGTCCGGTCGGCGATCGGCCCCGTCCCGTCGGTCGTGCGGTCCAGTTCGGCGTCGTGCATGACGACGAGTGCGCCGTCCTTGCTCAGATGAAGGTCGAGCTCGATGGCGTCCATGCCGGCTCGTTCGGCGTGCCGGAAGGAGCGCAGGGTGTTCTCCGGTTCGACACCCATCACTCCACGATGACCGATGGTGAGGAAAGTCAAGGCTGACTCGCTTCCGTCGTCGGCGGCTCCCGCGCGGCGCTGGTGCCCCACGCGGCACGGCGGCAGCCTAGCGGCCGGGGCGCCGGACGGACCCGGGTCGGAGCCGTGCGCGCCCGAGCCTGCCGTCCACACCGTCAACGGCAGGAAAATCGCCCGTAAACCTAGGGTGCGGCAGGATAATTTGTCTCTCGCTCCCTTGTACGGGAGAATCAGAGACCTATACGGTGCTTTAACGCCTGCTTCTCCCGTGGAGGACGTGACATGACGGAAATTCTTGTGCAGGACCGGAGCGCACCGCATACGGCCGACGACGAGCGAGTGGTCGAGCACCCCGCCTGGACCGAGCTCAAGAACGCCGTCGAGGAGATCCGCCCCTGGCAGTCCAAGGACGGCTCCATAGACCTCGACGCGGAACAGGCGCCCGCCCGCGCCGTCGTCGACGCCACGCTCGACCGCGTGATCGCCGCCGTCGAGCGGCTCGCCCCCCTGCTGCCGCACGACGCCGACTACCACCGGGCGCTCGTGACCGACCTCCGCGCATGGGCCGACGGCGCCTTCGGCGTACCCGACTTCCTGGACTCGCTGCTGGCCTTCCAGCCGGCCGCCGACCGTGTGGACCGGCTCCAGCACCTGGTCGTCTTCCCCATGTACACCCAGAACGGCAACCCGGACCGCAACCTCGAAGCGGTCGTCCTGCGCATGGTCTGGCCCGAGTGGCTCTCCGAGCTGGAGCGCACCCGCTACGACAACCCCCTCTTCTGCGGCATCACCTTCGAGGACTTCACCGCCGGCTACGACACCAACTCCGCGGTCCTCTTCCCCGAGACGATCGCCGTCCGGCAGGCCCCCGAGCGGTTCAGCTGGGGCGGCATCTTCTGCGACCGCGAGGCGGCCCGCTTCCGCCGGGTCACCGAGGCCGCGGTCGGCATCCTCGGAGTGGAACTCCCCGACGACATCCGCGAGATGATCGGCGACCAGGACCGCTGCCAGCAGGCGTTCGTGCTCTGGGACATGATCCACGACCGCACCCACAGCCACGGCGACCTGCCGTTCGACCCCTTCATGATCAAGCAGCGTCAGCCGTTCTGGATGTACGGCCTGGAGGAGCTGCGCTGCGACCTCACCGCCTTCCGGGAGGCCGTGCGGCTCCACGCCGACGGTGTCGCACAGGGCCGCGACGTCCAGTACGCGGTGCTCTTCGACCGGATGTTCCGCTTCCCCGTCACCGGCGCCCGCGAGCGCAACTACGACGGCCTCGGCGGCCAGCTCCTCTTCTCCTACCTCCACAAGCACGACGTGGTGCGCTGGACCGACAACACCCTGCGCATCGACTGGGACAGGGCCCCGCAGGTCACCCAGGGGCTCCTGGACGAGATCGAGACCCTCTACCGGGCCGGGATCGACCGCCCGAAGCTGGTCCACTGGTTCGCCGCCTACGACCTCGTCTCCACCTATCTGGCCCCGCACCCCGGATCCACCTGGGCCAAGGGCCCGGACGCCCTCGACCTGGATCTGCCCCCGCGCAAGCTGGTGGACGACGTGCTTCCTGACGAGTTTCCGCTCAGCATGTTCTACGAGGCACTGGCCAAGAAGCTCAAGAACGTGATCGCCTCGACCAAGGGGATCACCGCGGCCGGTGCCGGGCAGCGGCGAGCCGCGTGAGCCCACCGGCCGACCGGGCCGCGACAGCGCGGCCGACGACGACAACGCCCACACGGGGGACAACGGGATGACGGAGACGACGACCATGAGCGGAAGCGGCGGAACGGGCGCGCTGGACGGCGCCGTCGTGGCGGTCGCCGGAGCGGGCGGGCCCGCCGGGCGCGCGACGCTGCTGCGCCTCGCCGGAGCCGGCGCCACCGTCCTCGGCGCCGACGCGGACTCCGAGAGCCTCGCGGAGGCCGTCGACGCCGCCCGCCGCGCGCACACCGGCGCCACGGTCGTCGGCGACACCGTCGACCTCCTCGACGCGGCGGCCACCCGCGCCTGGGCGGCCAGGGCCGAGCAGGACCACGGGAAGGGCCGGATCGACGGTCTGGTCCACCTCGTCGGCGGCTGGCGCGGCGGCAAGACCTTCGCCGACACCGATCTCGCCGACTGGGACCTGCTGGAGAAGCTGCTGATCCGCACCGTCCAGCACACCTCGCTCGCCTTCCACGACGGGCTGCTGCGCAGCGACCGCGGGCGCTACGTACTGGTCAGCGCGGCCGGCGCGAGCAAACCCACGGCGGGCAACGCCGCCTACGCCGCCGCCAAGGCCGCGGCCGAGGCGTGGACGCTGGCGCTGGGGGACGACTTCCGCAAGGCCGGGGGCGACGCGGGACCGCGGGCGGCGGCTGCGATCCTGGTCATCAAGGCACTGGTGCACGACGCGATGCGCGCCGAGCGCCCCAATGCGAAGTTCGCGGGCTTCACGGACGCCGGAGAGCTGGCCGACGCCATCGCCGGGATCTGGGACCGGCCCGCCGGTGAAGTGAACGGAAACCGCCTGTGGCTGACCCCCGAGTCATGAAGGCCCGTACGACGGCCGCGCGTGCGCACCACGACCCCGGCACGCGCGGCTTCGCCAGCGACAACTACGCGGGCGCCCACCCCGAGGTGCTGGCCGCGCTCGCCGTCGCCAACGGCGGTCACCAGATCGCGTACGGCGAGGACGACTACACCGACCATCTCCAGCGCGTCATGCACGGCCACTTCGGCCCCACCGCGAAGGCGTTCCCCGTCTTCAACGGAACCGGGGCGAACGTCGTCGCGCTCCAGGCCATGACCGACCGCTGGGGCGCGGTGATCTGCGCCGAGTCCGCGCACATCAACGTGGACGAGGGCGGTGCGCCCGAGCGGGTCGGCGGGCTCAAACTGCTCACCGTGCCGACCCCGGACGGCAAACTCACCCCGGAGCTGGTCGACCGGCAGGCATGGGGCTTCGACGACGAGCACCGCGCGATGCCGCAGGTCGTGTCGATCACCCAGAACACCGAACTGGGCACGGTCTACACACCCGACGAGATCCGCGCGCTGTGCGAGCACGCCCATGGGCTGGGCATGAAGGTCCATCTCGACGGGGCCCGGATATCCAACGCCGCCGCCTCCCTCGACGTGCCGATGCGCACCTTCACCAACACCGTCGGTGTGGACGTGCTCAGTTACGGCGGCACGAAGAACGGCGCGATCTTCGGCGAGGCCGTCGTCGTCATCGACCCGGACGCGGTACGCGCGATGAAGCGGCTGCGCAAGCTGTCGATGCAGCTCAGCTCCAAGATGCGGTTCGTCTCCGTGCAGTTGGAGGCGCTGCTGGCCGGCGATCTCTGGCTGCGCAACGCCCGGCACAGCAACGCCATGGCGCAGCGGCTCGCCGACGGGGTGCGCGGGATCGACGGGGTCGAGATCCTGCACCCCGTCCAGGCCAACGCCGTCTTCGCCCGGCTGCCGCACGACGTGGGCGTGCGTCTCCAGCGGCGCTTCCGCTTCTACTTCTGGGACGAGGCGGCCGGCGACGTGCGCTGGATGTGTGCCTTCGACACCACCGAGGAGGACGTCGACGCGTTCGTCCAGGCCCTCAAGGAAGAGATGGCCCGGTAATCGCGGACCGGGGACCCCGGGCTGTGCGGTGCATTACAGTGGACCTCATGGTGTGCCGTGGTGCACCGCTTCCGTATGTCCCGAGGCAAGGCTGACGATGACCCTGACTCTCACCGTGTCGGACGAGGTGCACACCCTCGTCCCCGGATTCACCCCGCTCGCCGTCGAGGCCCACGGCCTGGTGAACGGCCCCAGCAACGAGGCCAGTTCGGCGCTGCTGGACGACGCGGCCCGCCGGCTCGCCGAGCGCCTCGACGGGCGCGCCCCGCACGAGGACCCGCACATGGCCGCCTGGCGCGCGGCGTACTCGGCGTTCGGCAGCAAGCCGTCCCGTACCCGCAACTCCGCCGAGGCGCTGGCCAAGAGGGCGCTCGCGGACGGCGGCCTGCCCCGGATCAATCTCCTCGTCGACCTCTACAACGCCATCAGCGTGGCCCATCTGATCCCCGTCGGCGGCGAGGACATCGACAGCGTCGTGGGCGCGATGCGGCTCGTACGGGCCACCGGCGACGAACCGTTCCACACGGCGGCCGGCGGCGAGCCCGTCGTCGAACACCCGGACGCGGGCGAGGTGGTGTGGCGCGACGACGAGGGCGTCACCTGCCGGCGGTGGAACTGGCGCCAGGGAGTCCGTACCCGGCTCACGGAGGAATCGGTGAACGCGGTCTTCCTCCTGGAGAGCCTGGCCCCCATGACCCGCGCGGAACTCGACGCGGCGGGCACCGAACTCGCCGAATCGCTGGAGAAGTTGAGCCCCGGGGCGCGGATCACCGTCCACCCCGCGGGCTGACACCCCGTCCGGCGACCGCCCCAGCAGTGACGTTTCGGTGCGGTCGCCGCACGGGTCGGGTCAGTTGGCCTCGCGGACCTCGGCGGCCGTCGGCGCCGTACCGCCGAGGTGCGCCGGCACCCACCAGGTGTCGCTCGCGTCCCTGGGCCGTACCGGATAGGCGCGCTGGGCGGCTTCGAGCAGCTCCTGCACCCGCTCGCGCAGCCGCCGGGTGATCGCACCCGCGTACTGGTCGGTGGGCGCGTCCAGCGGCTCACCGACCCGCATCGTCACGGGGATGTGGCTGCGCCGGAAGTTGCGCGGGCGTCCCTTGGTCCAGATCCGCTGGGTCCCCCACAGCGCCATCGGGATCAGCGGCACGCCGGCCTCCTGCGCCAGGCGCGCCGCGCCCGACTTGAAGGACTTGAGCGTGAACGACTGCGAGATGGTCGCCTCGGGGAACACGCCGACGATCTCGCCGGAGCGCAGCGATTCGAGCGCGTGCGCGTAGGCGCTCTCGCCCTGTTTCCGGTCCACCGGGATGTGCTTCATGCCGCGCATCAGCGGCCCCGAGACCTTGTGGCGGAAGACGGAGTCCTTGGCCATGAAGCGGACGAGGCGCTTCTGGGGGAGCGCGGTGAGTCCGGTGAAGACGAAGTCCAGATAGCTGATGTGGTTGCTGACGAGGACGGCACCGCCGGTACGCGGGATGTTCTCGGAGCCCTGGGTCTCGATCTTGAGGTCCAGCGCCTTGAACATCGTGCGGGCGGCGCCGACGACCGGCCGGTAGACGAGCTCTGCCATCTGGAGGAGACCCTTCTGTTCCCGGGGAGGGTTCTCCCGACGGAAGTTACGCAGCCGTAGGTTTTCGGCATTGGGCAGATGGTGCCCCAAACGAGGGCCCGTGGCCAGTCCTGCCGACGGCGCGGAGCGAGATTCTCATCACGTCATTCCCGGCTGATCGGGGCGCGGACCGCAGCTCAACGCCCCGGCGGCGGCAGGGACGGCGCCGGTGGGGCCCGCTCCGAACCGGGACCTCTGGCGGCTGTGTCCATGACACCGGCACGGCTCGGGACGGCCGTAGTGCGGAATATCCCGCGGCCGTGTGAGGCTTTACCGGGGATGACGGTGGCTCCGGTGGTGTGGGTGGCGGTGCTCGCGGCGGCGGGCCTTCCCGGCGTGTCGCACCGCCGTACGGACGGGAGGCTCCTGGGTGTGCGGGCGTGACGGCGAAAGGCGGCTCGGCGCCGCCGAGTTGGGTGTGGAGTTGGGGGAGCGTGCCACGCTCGTCCAGTTCTCCAGCGCGTTCTGCCAGCCCTGCCGCGCGACCCGGCGCACGCTCGCCGACGTGACCGGCATGGTCGACGGCGTCGTCCATGTGGAGCTGGACGCCGAGGACCGGCTTGAGCTGGTACGTGAGTTGGGTGTTCTCAGGACGCCGACGGTGCTCGTGCTCGACCCGGCCGGCCGGATCGTCCGCCGGGCCGCGGGCGCGCCGCGCAGGGCCGATGTGATCGCCGCGCTCGGCGTGGCCGTGCGGGGCGCGACGCCCGGCGGCTGAGAGTTCCCGGCCGGCGGGTCGTTGTGCGTTGGGAACGTCACAGTTCGAAGCGATTGCTCAGCGGGCACCAGATGGATGTACTGGCGAGTAATATTATGGTCGGTGCGCCGGTCGACCTGACCGGAAAACCTCCCATCAGGCGCCTATGCTGCGAGCAACAAGGCAGCCCAGAAATGACGATGCAGTAGGAGAGCCGGCGTGAGCTTGAGGATCGTTGTCTGTGTGAAGTACGTGCCCGACGCCACGGGCGACCGGCATTTCGCCGATGACCTGACGCTGGACCGTGACGATGTGGACGGTCTGCTGTCCGAGCTGGACGAGTACGCGGTCGAGCAGGCGCTCCAGATCGCCGGTGACCACACCGGTGACGACGCGGAGGTCACCGTGCTGACGGTGGGCCCCGAGGACGCCAAGGACGCACTGCGCAAGGCGCTGTCGATGGGCGCGGACAAGGCGGTCCACGTCGAGGACGACGATCTGCACGGCACGGACGCCCTCGGCACCTCGCTGGTCCTCGCGAAGGCGATCGAGAAGACCGGCTACGACCTGGTGATCTGCGGAATGGCCTCCACCGACGGCACGATGGGCGTCCTGCCCGCGATGCTCTCGGAGCGCCTGGGCGTACCCCAGGTGACGCTGCTGTCCGAGGTGTCGGTCGACGGCGGCACCGTCAAGGGCCGCCGCGACGGCGACGCGGCGACCGTGCGGCTCGAAGCCTCCCTGCCGGCCGTCGTGTCGGTGACGGACCAGTCGGGCGAGGCCCGCTACCCCTCGTTCAAGGGGATCATGGCGGCGAAGAAGAAGCCGGTGGAGTCCCTGGACCTGGAGGACCTGGACATCGCGGCCGGTGACGTCGGCCTCGAAGGCGCGTGGACGGCGGTCGACTCGGCCACGGAGCGCCCCGCCCGTACGGCGGGCACGATCGTCAACGACGAGGGCAAGGGCGGCGACGAGCTGGCCGAGTTCCTCGTGAGCCAGAAGTTCATCTGACGAAACGCGGTACCCGGGCCATGCCCGGTGCCGCCGCAGTAGCCGGTCCCGGAACCCTCACGTACACGCATTCGCAGGAGAACAGAACCCATGGCTGAAGTCCTCGTCTATGTCGACCATGTGGACGGCGCCGTCCGCAAGCCCACCCTGGAACTGCTGACGCTGGCCCGCCGCCTCGGCGACCCGGTCGCCGTCGCGCTCGGCGCGGGCGCCGCGGACACCGCCGCCAAGCTGGCGGAGCACGGCGCGGTGAAGGTGCTGACCGCCGACGCCCCCGAGTTCGCCGACTACCTCGTCGTCCCCAAGGTCGACGCGCTCCAGGCCGCGTACGAGAGCGTCTCCCCGGCGGCCGTACTCGTCCCCTCCTCCGCCGAGGGCAAGGAGATCGCCGCCCGCCTCGCCGTGCGCATCGGCTCGGGGCTGATCACCGACGCGATCGACCTCCAGGCCGGTGACCAGGGTCCGGTGGCCACGCAGTCCGTGTTCGCCGCCGCCTACACCACCAACTCCCGTGTCACCAAGGGCACTCCGGTCATCACGGTGAAGCCCAACGCGGCCCCCGTCGAGCCGGCCGCCGCGGCGGGCACCGTCGAGGCGCTGGCCGTCACCTTCGGCGAGTCGGCCACCGGCACCAAGGTCGTCGGCAGCACCCCGCGCGAGTCCACGGGGCGCCCGGAGCTGACCGAGGCCGCGATCGTCGTCTCCGGCGGGCGCGGCGTCAACGGCGCCGAGAACTTCGCGATCATCGAGGCGCTCGCCGACTCCCTCGGCGCTGCCGTGGGCGCCTCGCGCGCCGCCGTCGACGCCGGCTGGTACCCGCACTCCAACCAGGTCGGCCAGACCGGCAAGTCGGTCTCCCCGCAGCTCTACATCGCCTCCGGCATCTCGGGCGCGATCCAGCACCGGGCGGGCATGCAGACGTCGAAGACGATCGTCGCGATCAACAAGGACGCCGAGGCGCCCATCTTCGACCTCGTCGACTACGGCGTCGTCGGTGACCTCTTCCAGGTCGTCCCCCAGCTCACCGAGGCCATCAAGGCGCGCAAGGGCTGAGCCGGCACATCCCGGGGGCCGCGCGGTGGATCGTCACCGCGCGGCCCCTTTGTGCTGCGTACTCGCGTCACCGCCCGCTCCGGGCGACCATTGACGCAGCCCGGACCGGGCGATTAACTTCACCATGCGGATTGACTTTTTCGTATAGCGGAAATTCGAGACCATAGACGGAGGCACGGGAATGGGCCAGGGTCAGCAGGAGAAGGTGGCGACGAGCCTCGGTGACGCGGTCGGCGCGAGCATCGGCGCCTCGCTCGCACCGGTCGACGCCGAACTCGCCCGCCGCTACCCGGGAGACCCCGGCACCCGCCAGCCCGTCCACACCGTCTACGTCCCCGCCGACGCCTTCGACGCGGGCACCGTCCGCTCCTGGGGCGACCGGGCGCTGGCCGCCCTCGACGAACACGCCCCCGACGCCCGCTCCCTGGCGCGCGTCCTCGGCATCCCGGACGAACTGGCGGAGCCCGTCCACGACCGGGTGCGGGCCAAGCTGGAGCGCGAGCCCGTCGAAGACCTGCGGATCGACTTCGAGGACGGCTACGGTCCGCGCTCCGACGAGGAGGAGGACGCCGCCGCCGCCCGCGCCGCGCGCCTCGTCCACGCGGCGTACGCGGACGGCACCGCCGCCCCCTACACGGGCATCCGGATGAAGTGCCTGGAGGCGGCCGTACGGGACCGGGCCATCCGTACCCTCGACATCTTCCTCAGCGGGCTGATGGAGGCCGGCGGACTGCCCGGCGGGCTCGTCCTCACCCTGCCCAAGGTCACCTATCCCGAACAGGTCACCGCGATGGTGCGGCTCCTGGAGGAGTTCGAGAAGGCGCGGGGGCTCGCGCACGGCCGGATCGGCTTCGAGATCCAGATCGAGACCAGCCAGTCCATCCTCGCCGCCGACGGCACCGCCACCGTGGCCCGCATGATCGGCGCGGCGGACGGCCGTGCCACCGGACTGCACTACGGCACCTTCGACTACAGCGCCTGCGTCGGCGTCAGCGCCGCCTACCAGTCGAGCGACCACCCGGCGGCCGACCACGCCAAGGCCGTCATGCAGGTCGCCGCCGCGGGCACCGGAGTACGCGTCTGCGACGGCTCGACCAACGTGCTGCCCGTCGGCCCCACCAGCCAGGTCCACGAGGCGTGGCGGCTCCACTACGGGCTCACCCGCCGCGCCCTGGCCCGCGCCTACTACCAGGGCTGGGACATGCACCCCGGCCATCTGCCCACCCGTTACGCCGCCGTCTACGCCTTCTACCGCGAGGGCCTGGAGCCGGCCGCCGCGCGACTGGCCGCTTACGTCGCGAAGGCCGGCGGCGACGTGATGGACGAGCCCGCCACCGCGAAGGCGCTCAGCGGCTATCTGCTGCGCGGACTGGACTGCGGAGCCCTCGACGGCGTGGAGGTCACCCGGCTGACCGGCCTCACCCGCGCCGGGCTGGAGGGCTTCGCGGCCCCGCGCCGCGCGGACCTGACGGTCTCGGCGCCGTAGCACCCGCCCGGGCTGTCTCCGGCGAACAGCGCCTGGCCCGCCGCGTCCGGCGCGGCACCTCGCCACGTCGTCGCCGGACGGCCGAGTGCGCCCGGTACGGCCCGGCCTCCGCCTCGCGAGGCACCGCACCAGCCGCCGCCGGCGCCTGCCCTGCGGGCGGACGCGCCATCTGCCGGACCCGGCGGCGGCCGGCCGCCGGGCCTACCGGCCGGCCGGCGGCGGGAGTTCGCCCGATCCGCGGGCGATCAGCCTGGTGGGCACCACCACCTGGCCGGGCGACTCGGCCGCCCCGTCCAGCCTGCGGAACAGCCGCTCGGCCGCCGTGCGCCCCAGGGTCGCCGCGTCCTGCGCGATGACCGTGACCCCGGGGTCCAGCAGATCGGCCAGCTCGATGTCGTCGAAGCCGACCAGCGCGACGGGCCGCTCGTGCGCGGCCAGCGCCCTGACGACCGTCACCGTCACACGGTTGTTGCCGGTGAGGATCGCCGTCACCGGCTCCGGGGCAGCGAGCATCGAGACGACCGCCTCGTGGACCCGCTCGGGAACGGTCGTGCCCAGCGACACCCACGACTCGTCCACCGGCAGACCGGCCTCGGCCATCGCCGCGCGGTAACCGCCCAGCCGTTCGACCGCCGTGTGGATCCGGGGCTGGTCACCGATGAAACCGATCCGCCGGTGGCCGTGGGCGACCAGATGGGCGGTGCCCGAACGCGCGCCGCCGAAGCTGTCGGAGAGCACGGCGTCCGCCTCGATCCGGCCTGCCGGACGGTCCACGAAGACCGTCGCGACACCGGCCTTGATCTCCGGCTCCAGATAGCGGTGGTCGTGTCCGGCGGGAATGATGATCAGCCCGTCCACGCGGCGCGCGCACAGGGCGAGCACCAGTTCCTGCTCGCGGTCCGGGTCCTCGGCGCTCGATCCGTTGATCAGCAGCGCGCCGTGGGCGCGCGCGACCTCCTCGATCGCACGGTTCAGCGGGCCGTAGAACGGGTCGGCGAGATCTTCGAGCACCAGTCCGATGCTGGCGGTGCGGCCCTTGCGCAGCACCCGCGCCGAGTCGTTGCGGCGGAAGCCCAGCGCGTCGATGGCCTCCTGGACGCGGCGCTCGGTGTCGGGGGTCACGCCCGGCTCCGCGTTGACCACGCGGGACACCGTCTTGAGGCCGACACCGGCACGGGCTGCCACGTCTTTCATCGTGGGCCGATTACCGTAGCGGGGCTCGGAGTGACGGGCGGTGTCGGCCACGGTGCGCTGTCCTGTCGTCGTTCGGGTTGTCCACAAGGCTTGTGGCGTTGAGCATAGGCCCTGGACAACGTTGTCAGGTGAATGGAGACTGTTCCACGAACCCGCAGGTCCCACGCGCGTCCACACCACCCCCGCCCGCGGGGGAACACTCGTCCACTGGAGATCCGACACTGATGCATACCGACCTCGTAGCCGCTCTCGACATCGGCGGTACCAAGATCGCCGGGGCGTTGGTGGACGGCGACGGGAGGATCCTCGTACAGGCCCGCCGGCCGACCCCGGCGACCGAGGACGGCGAGTCGGTGATGCGCGCGGTCACGGAGGTGCTGGCGGAGGTCGGTGCCTCGCCGCTGTGGACGCGCGCGACGGCCCTCGGTATCGGCAGCGCGGGTCCCGTGGACGCGGCGGCCGGCACCGTCAGCCCGGTGAACGTCCCCGGCTGGCGCGGCTTCCCGCTGGTGGAGCGGGTCCGGCGGGCCACCGGCGGTCTGCCGGTGACGCTCGTCGGCGACGGTGTCGCCGTCACGGCCGCCGAGCACTGGCAGGGCGCGGCCCGCGGCCACGACAACGCCCTGTGCATGGTGGTCTCCACCGGCGTCGGCGGCGGCCTGGTGCTCGGTGGCAAGCTCCACCCCGGCCCCTCGGGCAACTCCGGCCATATCGGCCACATCAGCGTCGACCTCGACGGTGACCTCTGCCCGTGCGGCGGACGCGGCTGCGTCGAGCGCATCGCCAGCGGCCCCAACATCGCCCGGCGCGCGCTGGAGGGCGGCTGGCGGCCCGGTCCGGACGGTGACACCTCGGCGGCGGCGGTCGCGGCGGCGGCCCGCGCCGGCGACGCGGTCGCGATCGCCTCGTTCGAGCGTGCCGCGCAGGCGCTCGCCGCGGGGATCGCCGCGACGGCGACCCTCGTGGAGATCGGCATCGCGGTCGTCGGCGGGGGAGTGGCGAACGCGGGCGACGTGCTCTTCCTGCCGCTGCGCCGGGCGTTGCGGGATTACGCCACGCTGTCGTTCGTCCAGAACCTCACCGTGGCCCCGGCGTCGACCGGGACGAACGCGGGGCTGGTGGGCGCCGCGGCGGCCGCCGCGCTGGGCCGCCGGCCCGCCGCGCCGAGGGTGACGGACACGGCCATGAGCGCTCCGACGTCCTTGTGACGGTTCGTCACAGCACCCCGCCGGGGCTCGCTTCGCTCGTGCGACGTCGCGCGCGTCCGGCGGGTCACCTGGGCTGCTGCGGCACCACCACGACGAGGAATACGTCCGACTCCAGGTCCATCACCACCTCCGCGGGCGTGCCCTCGTCCCGCCGCGCCCGCGCGAACTCCTCGGCGGGCCGGCTTCCTCTCGGGTCCCCGGCGGGGAACGTCTCCAGTACGACGCGGTGCATCGCATACCCCCTTGTCACATCCGACTCCAACGACCTTCCGTGCGTGTGTGTTACGGCCCCGGCTGAAAACGCTCCGTGAACCAGGGCGCCCGGCCGCCTCCGTAAGAGGTGGCGATCAGGCCATGGACCGGCAACGGCGAGTTGACGACGGGGCAGCCGGAATCGGCCACGTGTTCAGTGGATCTTGTTCTCGACGGCCCGGTGGTCACGGCCGCGTTGTGCGATCCCGGGGGCGTCGGCCTGAACGGTCGTCAGGTCGGTAACGGCGGGTATCCGTTCACACGTGATCCCGCCGGTTGTCATGCTGGGAGCGCTCCCAGCGGCAAGTCTTGACCAAGACCTGTCAACACTTGGGCGCCGCGAGCCCATTTACTACTCCACCCCCACGCGCTACGTTGCGGATGGGAGCGCTCCCATCTCCCGTCAACCCCCCACCATCCACGCCAGAGCCTCTGACATGTCATCGCCGGGCCCGAACCAACGGTCGGCTCCCGCAGCATGGGGCGACGCCCGTGACAGGTCCCGGCTGATCGGTCGGTGCTCGGCGGAGACCTTCACGAAGGAGACCAACTCATGGCCATCAACTCGGTCCGTGCCCGGCGCACGCTGGCCCTAGCCGGGGCCGCGGGCGTTTTCGCCGCGGTGCTGTCCGTGCCGTCCCCGGCATCGGCGCACGGCGTCAGCATCATGCCCGGCTCGCGGACCAACCTGTGCTACAAGGACCTGCTCCAGAACGGCTCGACCCAGATGCCCTCCAACCCCGCCTGCGCCGACGCGGTCCGGCAGACGGGTACCACCCCGCTGTACAACTGGTTTGCCGTTCTGGACTCCAACGCCGGTGGCCGGGGCGCGGGTTACGTCCCTGACGGGAAGCTGTGCAGTGCGGGCGACCGCAGCCCGTACAACTTCTCCGCGTACAACGCGGTCCGCACCGACTGGCCGAAGACGCACCTGACCTCGGGTGCGAACATCCAGCTCAAGTACAGCAACTGGGCCGCCCATCCGGGCAAGTTCGAGGTGTACCTGACCAAGAGCGGGTGGAGCCCGGCCAAGGCCCTCGCGTGGGGCGACCTGGAGCACCTCCAGACGGTGACCAACCCGCCGCAGAACGGTGGCGTGGGCACCGACGCGGGCCACTACTACTGGAACCTCCAGTTACCGCAACGGAGCGGTCAGCACATGCTCTTCGTCCAGTGGATCCGCTCCGACAGCCAGGAGAACTTCTTCTCCTGCTCCGATGTCGTCTTCGACGGCGGCAGCGGTGAGGTCACCGGTCTCGCGGGCGGCGAGCGGTGGGCCGCCGAGGTCGAGGCGCTCGGGGCGGACGTCGAGAACACCAAGGCCGACCCGGTCCACGCCGCCGGACACAACGAACACGCCGTGGCCGGTGAGGAGCTGGCAGCCTCCAGCGACGAATCGGCCGTCGCCGTGCCCGCGGTAGCGGCGGGTCTGGGGGCAGTCGTCTTCGCCAGTGGCGCGATGGTCTTCAACCGGGGCCGCCGGGCCAAACGGCAGGGCTGACGACCGAGGACCCCGGCGCCGCCGCCGGGGTCCTCGCACCGTCAACGTCGTTCACGTCGCACCGCACCGCCGCAGCATCATCTCTCTGCCGAGCGGCATCCAGGACGCGGGGCCGGAGTCCCCTTCGGCGCTGACGGCGCGCCCTTTTCGGGACCGGATTCAGCACGTCTTTCGCGAACCGTTCGCAGCGGGTCTCCGGTCCGCGCCCCTTCTCCGCCGGCCCGTCGATCAACTCGCGCGCCCACCGCGGGGTCCGCGTCCCGGACGGCGGGAAGTCCATCGCTGCGGGCCTGCTGCGGCACGAACCGATCCGCTGGCGAGCCGCCGGAGCGTCCACCGCGTTGTTCGCCTCGGTCCTCGGGTGTTTGATGACCAGTCCGATGCGCGTGGCTCCGTCATCGGTGAAGTCCCAGCAGGATCTACTCAGGACGTACCCGAATGAGGAACGGGCGACATCGCGCGTGTGGCGGTTGAGTCCCTGATGGGGCACGAGCTGCCCGGCATCAAGGGCACCTACAGCGAAGTGACGATCGCAATGGAAGAGCGGATCGTTGGGTATCTCCAGGGAGTGTGGGAGAAGGAGGTGGTGGGAGCCGGGCTGTGGACGCCTCCATGTCCCATGCCTCTCCCAGACGATCCTGCGAGGTCCTCTCCGCCGCTGTTCAGCGGCCTTCCGGTCTTGGAGTATGAATGATCGTCTGGCTCAACGGTGCGTTCGGAGCGGGTAAGACCAGTACGGCGCGCGAGCTGATCGACATGATCCCGAACAGCACCCTGTACGACCCCGGAGTGATCGGTGCCGGGCTGCGGGAGCTGCTCCCGCAGAAGAGGCTCGCCGAGGTGAGCGACTACCAGGACCTGCCCGTCTGGCGCCGGCTGGTCGTGGACACGGCCGCCGCGCTGCTCGACGACGCGGGCGGAGTGCTCGTCGTGCCGATGACTCTGCTCAGACAGGAGTACCGGGACGAGATCTTCGGCGCTCTGGCGTCCCGGCGCATTCCCGTGAGGCATGTGCTGCTGGCGCTGGACGAAACGATTTTGCGCAGGCGAATAGCGGGCCGGGCGTGCGGCCCTGACGCCGCCGACGACCCGGAGCGGACCGAGCGCGCCCGGCAGTGGGCGTACGAGCACATCGAGCCGTACGGCGCCGCGCTCGGCTGGCTCACGGCCGACGCGCTGGTCGTCGACACCGGAGGGCTCACACCGGCGCAGAGCGCGGCGATCGTCGCCGACGCCGTCAACGCGGGCTCGGCGGGGCTCTGCGAGATCGTGCAGACACCCGAGCCGACGGCGGAGACCGTCGCGGCGGGGGTGCTCCTCTTCGACGAGCGGGACCGGGTACTGCTCGTCGATCCCACCTACAAGCCCGGCTGGGAGTTCCCCGGCGGTGTGGTCGAGCGCGGCGAGGCGCCCGCCCGTGCCGGGATGCGCGAGGTCACCGAGGAGATCGGGATCGAACTCGGCCAGGTGCCGAGACTCCTGGTCGTCGACTGGGAACCGCCGAGACCGCCCGGCTTCGGCGGACTGCGGCTGCTCTTCGACGGCGGCCGGCTGCCCGACCACGACGCCGGGCGGCTGCTGCTGCCGGGATCGGAGCTGCGCGGCTGGCGTTTCGTCACCGAGGACGAGGCGGTGACGCTGCTGCCGCCCGCCCGCTACGAACGGCTGCGCTGGGCCCTACGCGCCCGGGAGCGGCGGACCGTACTCAATCTGGAGGCCGGTGTCCCGGTCGGCTGACACGCGCAGCACGGACGCCGCGTCCGTGGTGGCGTCGGTGACCAGCGGATCGCCGTGGCCGAAACAGACCGTCGACGGACCGAGGGCGGCCAGCCGGATCATGGACCGCTTGGCGCTCTCGCGGTTGACGTTGAACACGCCGAGCATCACCCGGCGTTCGTCGGCCGCCACGGCGTCACCCGTGAACAGCACGCCGTGGTACGGCAGATGGACGGCGATGGAGCCGTACGTGTGCCCCGGTACGTGCACCACCCGGGCGCCGTCGCCGAACGGCAGCTCGTCGCCGTCCTCCAGCTCGCGGTCCACCCGGGTGGGCGGCGCGGGCGGCACGGTCAGCCCGTGCTCGTACAGCGGGATCTCCCAGTCGAGGAGCAGCGGGTCGGGCACGGGCCACTCACCGCGGATGACGGGCGCCTCCAGCCGGTGCGCCATGATCTCGGCGCCGTACCGCCCCGCCAGCTCCTGCGCCGCGCCCACATGGTCGCGGTGGCAGTGGGTGAGGACGATGCGGCGCAGACTCCCGGGGGTGAGACCGAGGTCGCGGATGGCGTACTCGATGTCCGGCCCCGCGTAGACATGACCGGAGTCGACGAGAGTCAGCTCGTTCTCGTCCTGCCACAAGTACGCCTGACCGATGGGGAAACGGAGCATATGCAGCCGTGGACTGATCGCAACGAGATCCATGTGTCGAATGTATGCAGTGGGGAAGGGGCGTGTGCGGCACTTCGCTCACGGCGTTTTCCGCTGTCCGCAGAACGACCCGGGGGCCCCGCGGATGAACCGTTTCGCGAAGGTCCACGTCAGGGGCCCCCGGCGGACCACCGGACGGCGGCTAACCCCGCTTCGACCGCGCGTAGTTGACCAGGAAGTGCGCCTCGGCCACCGACAGCCGCTCCAACTCCTGCGGTGACACACTCTCGTTGACCGCGTGGATCTGCGCCTCCGGCTCGCTCAGCCCGATCAGCAGGATCTCCGCCGTGGGGTACAGCGCCGCCAGCGTGTTGCAGAGCGGGATGGAGCCGCCCATGCCGGCGCTCTGCATCTCCTCGCCCGGATAGGCCACGCGCATCGCCTCGGCCATCGAGGTGTACGCGGGGCTGGAGGTGTCCGCGCGGAACGGCTGGCCCTGCCCGACCTGTTCGACCGCGACCCGCGCCCCCCACGGTGTGTGCGCCTCCAGGTGCGCGGTGAGCAGCTTCGTCGCCTCGGTGGCGTCCTGCCCCGGCGGCACCCGGAGACTGATCTGCGCGCGGGCGCTCGCCTGCACCGACGGCGTCGCGCCGACGACCGGCGGGCAGTCGATGCCGATGACGGTGACCGCGGGCCTCGCCCAGACCCGGTCGGCCACCGTGCCCCGGCCGATCAGCCCGACACCGTCCAACACCTTGGCGTCCCTGCGGAAGTCCGCCTCGGGGTAGTCGAGTCCGTCCCAGTCGGCGTCGGAGGCCAGGCCGTCCACGGTCGTCGAACCGTCCTCGGCCCGCAGGGAGGCCAGGAGCTGGATGAGCGCGGCGAGGGCGTCCGGCGCGGCGCCGCCGAACTGGCCCGAATGCAGGTTGCCTTCGAGGGTGTCGACCTGGACCCGCAGCATCGTCATGCCGCGCAGCGTCGCCGTGACCGTCGGCAGCCCGACCCGGAAGTTGCCGGTGTCACCGATGACGATCGTGTCGGCGGCGAGCAACTCCGGGTGTTCCTCGGCGTACCGCTCCAGACCGCCCGTGCCCTGTTCCTCCGAACCCTCCACGATCATCTTGACGGCGACGGGCACGCCGCCTGCGGCCTTCAGGGCGCGCAGCGCGAGCAGATGCATCACAAAGCCGCCCTTGCAGTCGGCCGCCCCGCGGCCGTACCAGCGGCCGTCGCGCTCCGTCAGCTCGAACGGCGGTGTGACCCACGCGCTCTCGTCGAGCGGCGGCTGGACGTCGTAGTGGGCGTACAGCAGCACGGTCGGGGCCCCCTCGGGGCCGGGCAGGAAGCCGTACACGGACTGGCTGCCGTCCGGGGTGTCCAGCGCCGCCACGTCCTCGAAGCCCTCGGCGCGCAGCGCGTCCGCCACCCACGCCGCGGCGGCCTCGCACTCCTCACGCGGGTACTGCGCGGGATCCGCCACCGACCGGAAGGCCACCAGCTCCGCGAGTTCCGCCCGTGCGCGCGGCATCAGCGAAGTGACGGTTTCGGCGATCGGACTGACGGACATGGGCACGCTCCAGGCGGGTACGACGTTGTGTGTTTGTGTGTGCGTCGAGGAACAGCCCGATCCTGCCACAACGGACCGGGCCCGCAGGCGCCGTAGGATGCCGTGCGACAGCAAGGGCCACCGGTCGGATCAGGAGCAGAAGCACATCGTGAGCAGCGAGAACGCAGACGCCGGAAGTCAACCTGGAAGCGAGCCCGGGACCGGTCCCGAGGCGGTGCCCGAGGGTGGGCACGACCCGTCGGTGTGGGATGTCGTCGTGGTCGGCGCGGGTCCGGCGGGAGCGTCCGCGGCCTACGCGGCGGCCGTCGCAGGCCGTCGGGTACTGCTGCTGGAGAAGGCGGAGTTGCCCCGCTACAAGACCTGCGGCGGTGGCATCATCGGCCCCTCGCGCGACGCCCTGCCACCCGGCTTCGAACTGCCCCTGCGCGACCGGGTGCACGCGGTCACGTTCTCGATGAACGGCCGGCTGGCGCGCACCCGCCGCTCCCGGCGCATGCTCTTCGGGCTCATCAACAGGCCCGAGTTCGACGAGAGCCTGGTGGAGCACGCCCAGAAGGCGGGCGCCGTGCTCCGCACGGGCGCCTCGGTCTCTCGGGTCCAGCAGCACGGCCCGGCCGTCCCCGACCGCCGTACGGTCGCCGTGGTCCTGGCCGACGGCGAGACGATCCTGGCGCGCGCCGTCGTCGGCGCCGACGGCAGTGCCGGCCGGATAGGCGCCCATGTCGGGGTGAAGCTCGACCAGGTCGACCTCGGCCTGGAGCTGGAGATCCCGGTGCCCCCCACGGTCGCCGAGGACTGGTCCGGCCGGGTGCTCATCGACTGGGGCCCGCTGCCGGGCAGTTACGGCTGGGTGTTCCCCAAGGGCGACACGCTCACCGTCGGTGTCATCTCGGCGCGCGGTGAGGGCGCGGCGACCAAGCGCTATCTGGAGGACTTCGTCGCCAAGCAGGGGCTCGCCGGGTTCGAGCCCGCGGTCTCGTCGGGCCATCTGACCCGCTGCCGCAGCGACGACTCGCCGCTCTCCCGCGGCCGGGTGCTGGTCTGCGGCGACGCCGCGGGCCTGCTGGAGCCGTGGACCAGGGAAGGGATCTCCTTCGCGCTGCGCTCGGGCCGGCTGGCGGGGGAGTGGGCGGTACGGATCGCGGAGGCGCACGACGCGGTGGACGCCCGCCGCCAGGCCCTGAACTACACCTTCGCCATCAAGGCCGGGCTCGGTGTGGAGATGAGCGTCGGACGGCGGATGCTCTCCGTCTTCGAACGCAGGCCCGGTCTGCTGCACGCGGTGATCACCGGTTTCCGGCCCGCCTGGAAGGCGTTCTGCGACATCACCCGCGGGGTGACGTCCCTGGGCGGTCTCGTACGGACCCATCCGCTGGCCCGCCGCGCGCTGGACGTGCTCGACCGGCAGCAGGCGGGCGCCGCGCGGAGCACGGAGAAGGGCGGCCGGGAGCCGGCGCGGGACGACGGGGAGCGGGACAAGGACCAGAAGGACGGCGCGGTCGCCCCGTAGCCGCGACTCCTCCAGGTCCTGTCCTCGCACTGGCGTCGTCCGCCCGCGGGGCGGGGCTCACGGCGGCTGGTGCGGTGCGTCGCGAGGCGGAGGACCGCCCTCGTACCGGTACCTGGCATATTCGGGCGGCTTCCGGCAACGCGGCGAGGGCGCGTGCCGGGCGCCGTGAGCCAGGCGCCAGCTCGACGACAGGCCCTGGGGCGTGTCCGCAGGGTGGGGCAGGCGGCGGTTGGTGCGGTGCGTCGCGAGGCGGAGGACCGCCCTCGTACGGGACGTACTCGCACGACTCCGACAACGACGCGAGGTGCCGTGCCGGTCCCCGCCTGCCAGGCGGGACTAGGGGTCTGTCGTTCGGATCTTGCCGGGCTCGCGTGCCCCGGTGCGCACGCTCTCCCCCGTAGCCCCCGGAGGGGGCACGGGAGGTGCCCCCTGCGTTGGCGGTGGAGGGGGGGGGGGAGGGGTCCCCCCTCCCCCCCCCCCCCTCTTTCCCCCCCCCCCCCCCCCCCCCCCACCCCCCCCACCCCCCCCCCCCCCCCCAAAACCCCAACGAAAACCAAGGAAAACCAC